>JBMTIF010000010.1:0-14391 GCA_049437045.1 Alphaproteobacteria bacterium
CCGCTCCTAGGCGGATTACTGCCCGGATGGGGGATTGAAACGGGCGAGAAAAGCGGTCAGTTCCGTGACCGCGCCCTCAACCGAAATCTCTCCACTGAGCAAGAGCGCGGCGGCATTTGCCCGATTGATGGCCATTGCACGGAAATTGTCTGTGCTCGTGGTCAACACACCAACGGCGTCACTGGCCAAACCCGGCTCAATCACAGCGACGCCCCGACGAACGCGGATCGTGAGTGGAGCGTCGTCTGTGAAATTGAACCCATAGGCCACTTCGATGTCCAGATTTTCCGACGCCCGAAGATTGGTAGCAAGGGCGACCATAAAGTTATCGATTGGGATGCCATTAAGGACTTCAGATGGCGTATTGGCGATGCTGTTCCTGGGGATTTCAAAGCCCTCAGCTTCGGCGGCCATTGTCAGGAAGTAGTTCCGTCCCGAAGAAGAGGTTTCCATCGCGGCCAGCCCTCGTAAGGCTCGCGCTTGTAAAGCCGCAGCACGATTGTCCCTCAACTGAGCCAGATGACGCGCCAGTCCCAACGCCCAGACATATTCCCCATCCTCCAGCGCACTGACCGCCGCCTGGTGCAATTGATCCACACCGCCAGCCAGCTCCGCCATCAATTCTGCTTCTCTGGACAGGCCCACCGGCAGCAGATCCACTGGATCACCTGAAAACCACCCCAGCGGCCCCGCAAAAACTGCCCGAGCCGCCCATTCCACCCGACCATAGAATTCCTGCAAATAAGGTTCTTGGGCCAAGTGGGGCGGCAATTCGATCACTTCCGCGATCTGGTCAGGACTCAGCCCTTCGTTGATTAAACGAATGGTCTCATCGTGGACGTACTGGATCGCATCACGGTAGTTCCTCAACCGCTTCTCGATTTCATCGGCACCCAGCACTGGCTGAGAATGCTGGGGGATCATCACGTCTGGCGCAAAAGCTCGCATCGCGTCCAGCGAAGCCACCCAAAGACGAGGATCGCGGTACGGCGTTCCACGGATCGTGTAGAGGTTTGGAAAGGCGTGATAGTAATTGTCAGCGGGCAGCAAAACGCCTCGGTCCGGCAGATAAACCAGCAACTGATCGAGTGTTTCTCCCGGCGCATGCCGCAGGACAACCCGTTCTCCTGCCATGACCACCTCTGCCTGCTCTCCGACTGTATGGGTCGGCAGCAGAAAGTGGACGCCGTCCTGATCGTCATTGAGGAGACGGGGGCCAATACCGTTATTGCTGAAGCTATCCTCTGGCAGATAAGTGCCAAACATCCGCATGGCGCGCTTGAAGGTGATGGGGGTGAGCACGCTCACCACCTCGTGCACCCGATCCTGCGTCATCTCTTGCGCCCAGATGCGCGGGCTGTGGTCCTGTCCTGCCAGCAAAACGCCAGCGCCAAAGACATGATCGGCATGGTTATGGGTGTAAATCAGATCGGTAACGTCTTTGCCGGTATCGGCCCGCATCTGATCCAGCCACGGCTTGAGCCCTTCAGCCGCGCGAATAGATTCCAACGTATCGACCAGAATCAGTCCTTCAGCCGCTTCGATCAGGATAACATTGGCAAGCCCATAACCAATTGCGACGTGGACACCGGGTGCCGGCTCTTCGATCCGCTGGTCAAACAATCTGGAATGGGCCTGAACATCAGGCAGGCTTTCTACGGGTTCGACGGTCGCGAAGGTCGTCGGCTCACGTCCTTCAAAACTGTCCGATCCTCGAAGCACGAAAACATAGCCAGCGCCCGCAGCCACGACCGCCACCAACACCAGCGCACTGAAAAAACCGAACAGGAACCGCCGCATGGACTAGCCCTCTCTCCTGTGTTCGGCAACTTCGATTACAGCGGGTCGCACTGACTGGCCTCGACAATAGCAGTGGCCCGATCATGGAGTTCCGGTGTCGGTGCGATATGGCGGATGAGCGCAACCCCGCGCTTGGTCGAAAGCTCAACCGCCTTGACCCCTTGGGGCAGATCAAAGGTCTGGCCTCGCCGGAAAACAACCAGATCCACTGTCTTTCGCTCATCCAACCGCCCGACAAAAACGTTTGTTGTGTCGCCATCAAATATCGACAGCGAACCATAGTTTTCCGTTGCCGGCACCTGCAGTCGCGCCGGTCCGTCATCAAGGTTCAAAAGACAGGCCGCGTAAGACAAATCCGGCGAAGCGCGAACGACCGCTGCATTTTCTGCTGTGATCCTCGGTGCGCGGTACCAGGCGTTCTCCGTCGCCCCAATGTCGGCAAGTCTCGAAGTTGCAATCTGGACCATCAGGCTGGGTATCGCCCACACCAGAACAACATGGCTGAAAACAAAACTTACAATGAAAAAACTGAAGGCAATGAACAGGGTCCGCATCATGGCCTTGACCCTCCCACACAGGAAACGCGCGTCACCTCAGGCAGTTGGAAATGCACGGCAGGAGCCTTGATTGCTTCTGGCGTTGGCAGATAAACGCGAAAGGTCAGATCGAAAGCCCCTGCGCCGCTGGTCGATATCCATCCGATCTTCTCACCGGTCGGCTTCGAAGCGCTCAAAACCACTTCGCGTGTCTGCAGCTCTTCAGCCTTCATAGCGTCAAAGGATAGGTGATCGTCGGCGTTTCGGGGCAAAAAACCCTCTGCATTATAAACCGTCAAAGACCACCACTCGCCAGGCTGATCCTCGATGGAGATGGCATAGGTGCAGTCTTCCTTGAATGATCGACCGTCGACATCCTGTCGGGTGTTGAAATAGACCGCCTCGTCGCGGCGAAGGGCAAACAGCCCATAGCGGGCTACCCAAGCCTTGGTATAGGGGTCGAGGACCGGAGTTCCGATCGACCAGTTGCTATACCAACCATCAATCACTACCGAGTCACCCAAGCGTATGCGCTCAGACAGTAGTCCTGTGAACGTGAGCGCTGACGCCAACCCGCCAATCAGCCCAACAACCAAAGCCGCGGCTATGACGGCTGCTTTCCTCAAAAGGCGACCTCCCTGATCGCGTTAGAACAGTGTGCTGTGCCAATTAGGACAGATTGCCCGCATCAAGAAAAGGCCTTTTGCGGAAAAAGCCTTCTTTTCACGCTGTCGTTGGGGGCTGCTTTTGTGGCCAGAGGGTCGCCTGATGATAGGCTTCCCCCATCTGCAATATCTCCCGATCCCCTCCAGTCGGACCGAAAATCTGCATCCCCGCAGGCAGGCCATTCTCACCGAATCCAACAGGCATATTCAGCGACGGTAGTCCGATCAGACTCACCGGAACCATAGACGCCATCCAGCGGTGATAGGTGTCCATCTGCACCCCCGCAATTTCGGTTGGCCAAGGCTGGTTGATGTCAAAGGGCCAGACCTGTGTTGTGGGTAGGATCAGCGCATCGAAGCGGGAAAACAGCTCAACGGCGCAGGCATACCACTGCGCGCGTTCGGCACTGGCTTCATGGGCCTCCAGAGCGGTCATCCGCTCAGCGCGCTCAAGCTCCCACTGCACGCTGTCTTTCATCAGATCTTTATTGTCCCTGATCGGCATCAGACCAGCGCCGACCTGCCACGAACGCAGGGTAATCCAGCTGTGCCACAGGGTTTCGAACGGGAAAGGTGCGCCAAGATCCTGGACCGTTGCCCCCTGATCCCTGAACACCTGCAAGGCAGCCTGACAGCTTTCCAGAATACCCGGCTCGGTTGGAAAAGCACCGCCCCAGTCACCCAGCCAGCCGATGCGCTTGCCTCTCAGGTCAGCTGCAGCCAAAGGTGAAGTGGCCTCTGGTGGCTTGGCATCGGGGCGCAAGGGATCGGCATGTGACATGACATCGAGCAGCAAGGCAATATCACCCGGGCTGCGCGCCATTGGCCCACTGGTGGACAGTTGATGCAGGCGACGATCTTGCCCCGGTTCAGCGGGAACCCGTCCCCAGCTTGGCCGAAAGCCGTACACGTTGCTCCACGCTGCCGGGTTGCGCAGTGAGCCCATCATGTCCGACCCATCGGCCAGCGCCACCATGCCTAAGGCCAATGCAACGCCAGCCCCGCCCGAGGAACCGCCGCAAGTCAGGGCCGGATTATAGGGATTATTGGTGCGACCATAGACGGGGTTGAAGGTATGAGAGCCAAGACCGAACTCGGGCACATTGGTTTTGCCAATCAGGATCGCCCCGGCAGCCCGTAATCGCGCAGCGAGAGCGTCATCTTCGTCGGGCACAAAATCCGCGAAAATCGGCGATCCTTGAGTCGAGCGCAAACCCTTTACGTTGACCAGATCCTTGATGGCCAGCGGCAAACCATGAAGCGGTCCAAGGATTGGTCCAGCGTCCATCGCCCGCGCTTGAGCCAGCAGGTCCTCCGGCTCGGCCATACCGACCAGTGCATTTACCCCCGGATTACGCTCCGCGATGCGGGCGAGCGTGGCGTGCATCACGCTCTCCGCCGACAGCTCTCTGGAGTGGAGTTGGGCAACCAGCGCTTGGGCAGATTGATCCAGAATTGCGTCGGACGTTTTCGTTTCAGCCATGAACGGTCACTCTATCTATCAACCACGATACTCTTTTGTTCTGCCCCGCTTGCCCGGTGCAGGCAAGCCCGAGACCGGCGCAAGGTCAGAGTTGACCCCCCGACCAATCGGGCAATAACTAAAATGGCCCATTCAAGGTTTCAGCCGGTCAGCAAAGGTCGATAAACATGAGCGTTACAATCCATACCTCGAATGCTCCAGCCGTTGAGCAGACCCTCATAGCGGCATGGCGCGAGGTGCCTGTGAGCGTGGCTGTTGATCTGGTCCCCGAATGCCAGGTCGATCCCAGCCTCCAAGCTCAAAGCCTCCATGATCGTCCGATCCGAATGGCGGGCCCGGCGCTCACCGTGTCGTGCACACCGCCCGATTTCGGCGCAGTGGTCCGCGCGCTCGATGAAGCCTGCGCGGGTCAAGTCGTGGTGATCGACGCGGGCGCACTGACAAGCCACGCGGTTATTGGCGAAATCCTCGGTGGGCATTTACGCGCGAAAGGCTGTGCTGGCCTGGTGGTATACGGCGCGGTGCGTGACATCACTGACTTGGGGAGTTGGGATGATTTTCCCGTATTTGCGCTCAGTGTGAACCCGCTTGGACCGACCAGCGCCACTGATGGTTCCATCAATTCGGCTGTCAGCGTTGGCGGGGTCAGCATACAGCCCGGCGACCTTGTCCTTGGGGATCGCGATGGTCTGGCTGTGTTGACGCCGCAAAGCGCGCAGGACCGTCTGGCTGATGCTCAAGCGAAACTCGCGTTGGAAGCACAATGGATCGAAGGCTTGGCCAACGGAAAAAGCGCCAAGGAGGTCTTCGGGCTTTAACGGAGCAACGCCAACTGGTCGGCTATATGCCGCGCAATGGGAATGCACGATGTTGCCGCCGGCGAAGGTGCGTTACCGACATGCAGGCAACGTCCGCTGCGAATGAACAGAAAGTCATCGATTATGGTGCCATCCGGTGCAATCGCTTGGGCGCGAACCCCGGATGGGTAAGGTTGCAGGTCTTCCAGCCGAACCCGGGAACAATAACGCTGCACTTTTTCCAGATAGGCCTGCTTGAGCGCAGAGGACCACAGCTCCGACGCCGCTGCGCCCGCGTTCTTGGCCAAGAGCGCCCAGAACCCGCGATAACCCAGCGTTTCCACCATATCGCCCATTGAAACGTCTGTGCGCTGATAGCCTTCGCGCTTGAAGGCCAACACGGCATTGGGGCCAACGGTGAAACCTCCATCCAGCTTTCTGGTCAAATGAACGCCAAGGAATGGGCGGCTTGGATCCGGGACGGGATAGATTAGGTGGCTGACAAGATTGTCGGGTTGGTTCGCAAGGCGATAGTACTCGCCGCGAAACGGGACAACCCGATAGCCCGGGTCATGCCCGAATGCCCGGATTACCCGGTCCGAGTGCAAACCGGCACAGGTGACAGCGAGACCGGCCTCGTAGTGCCCTGCTTCAGTTTCAACCCGCACAAAATCCTGCCCCTCCCGGCATGAAACCACCCGCTCGCCATAGCGGATCACCCCACCGCGGGCGATGAACAGCTCAGCCATTACTTCAGCGATCCGTCGATAGTTGGTGATACCCGTCGTTGGTGAAAGCAGCGCAGCGACAGCATTGATATGCGGCTCCAGTTGGCGAACGCCTTGCTGGTCAACTTCTTCGATCCGGATTTGGTTTTCCCGCGCCCGCTGACCCAGTTTTTCCAGACCGGCCAGCTCGCTTTCATCCGTGGCGACGATCAGCTTACCCACGCGGTCAAACGCCAAACCATGCTCGGTGCAGAACTCTTCAGTCGCCCTAACACCTTCCCGGCAAAATCGTGCTTTCTTGCTGCCCGGCGCGTAGTAGACACCGGCATGGATAACGCCCGAGTTGTGCCCGGTTTGATGTGCCGCGGGTACGGGTTCTTTTTCCAGCAGGATAATCGCACACGATGGGTCGCGCGTTTGTAGCTCCAGCGCCGTCGCGATACCGATGATTCCGCCCCCGACGATCAGGATGTCCGCTGTTTCGCTCATGAATGCCTTACCCGGAAAATGATGGCCCTGAGCTTCTCAGCCCAGAATGGCTTGGTCAATTGCCCATGACTCAACAAAAAAGGCCAGCAGACGCGCCTGTTGTCGCGTCGCTGGCCTCTTGTGTCTGGCGCACGATTTCTACGTCAGCGCGCCAGTTTCTTGGAACTGCCTAGAGCCCGAAAGCCTTATCAGCGTTTTCGATGCGCTGATCTTCTGGCAGAGGGATCAGGCCAATTGGCTCAAGGTATCCACCGGGACCAAATGCTTCTTCAGCCGTAAACTCGATCACGTAATCCGCGATACCCGGAATAACGCCGACGTGGTTGTTTTTCACGTAGAAGAACAGAGAGCGGGAAACCTTGTAGTCGCCAGCCGCAATGTTTTCGAAGGTTGGCTCTACGCCCTCAATGTTCGCGCCTTGAATGCGGTCAGCATTGTTAGCCAGGAAAGAGTAACCAAAAATCCCAACTGCATCGGGGTTAGCGGCCAGCTGATCGACGATCAGCGTGTCGTTCTCACCGGCCTCGACGTAAAGGCCATCTTCACGGACAGATGCCTTTTTGATCATGTCCTTTGAGCAGCCCATGTCTTTCAATGCGGTTTCAAATACCAGCTCTTCAAACGCATCGCGCGTGCCGGAGGAGGTTGGTGGGCCAAGAACTTCGATCTTGGTTGCGGGCAGGGACGCATCGACGTCAGCCCAAGTCATTGCGGCGTTCGCCTCGTATGCGGAACAATCAGCATTCGGAACCTCAGCCAGCAGCACCTTGGTCAGGATTGCGCGGGACAGCTCGAGAACGCCAGCTTCGTTGGAATTCGCAACAACGATGCCGTCAAAGCCAACAACAAACTCGGTGAAATCAACACCGTTGGCGGCACAGGTTTCAGCCTCAGATGACTTCATGGCACGAGAGGAATTCGTGATGTCCGGATGGTCAACGCCGACGCCCGCACAAAAAAGCTTCATGCCACCGCCAGAGCCGGTGGACTCGATGACCGGCGTATTGAAATCAGTCGTTTCGCCAAAGGTCTCAGCAACCTTGGTCGCGAAAGGAAATACTGTGGAAGAGCCAACAATTGAGATGGTTTCAGAACGCTGAGCGGATGCAGTTCCTGCGATCAACAGACCTGCCAGTGTGAGGTTAACAAGACGCATTTCGAAATCTCCGAGAGTAAACGCATGAGTTAGGTCGCAGGCAAACAATCATCTGTCTGCCTTCCAATATGCGTTTTGGCGGCCCTTTGTGAACGTTCTGTTACGAACAAATGTCCAGCAGATTAAACCTGTGAAAAACTTTCCCTCTGGCGCGGGTTAGTCCAAGGAGGGCAAGGCTCCATTCGGCAAGAAGGCTGACGCCATGACCTGCTCATAGGTGTAAGCCGCACGGAATAGGGCCAAATCATCAAAGGTCGGCGCGACGATCTGCAGTCCGGTTGGCACCCCAAATCGATCCCGGCCCGTCGGTAGGGAGATCACGGGGCAGTTGTGTTGCATGTTGAACTGATGCGTAAGCAACCAGCCATACTCCCCGTCTACTCGAACCCCTGAAACCTCCAATGTCGGACCGACAGGATCGTGTTCTGCTGGCACGGCCCCGACCGAAACCGTCGGGGTGATCAGAATATCGTAGTTGGCCAATACCGGACCAAGCGTTTGATACATCCGGTGCTGAGCTTCCCAAGAGAGCGCAACATCATCTTGCCCCAGTTCCATAGCCAGATCAGCAGCGGCAGCAGCGTAGTTGGTCAGAACCTCTCGCTGATCCTTTGCCTTCCACAGAGGCATGCGGCCAAAGTGCATGGCGGTGAACCAGCGCATGGAAGCCTCGTCCACCCACGGTCCCCAGTCCAGATCAACACTTTCAACCACGCACCCTGCTGCCCGCAGCGCTTCAACAGCCACTAGCGTGTTTTGACGCACATCGTCATCCAGCGGCACGTAACCCAAATCCATCGACAAGGCGATCCGAAGGGGAGCTGGACCCGAAGCCAAAGGCACGACGACCCTATCCCGCAAGCTGTCATGATCCAGCGGGTGTGGTCCGGAAACAATATTTTGGCCCAAAGCAATATCCCCCACGTTTCGAGCCAGAAAGCCGCAGTGGTTGTAGCGGTCGAAATTGGCTGGTGGACCATCGGGGTTCCGGCCGTGGGGCGGCTTGTAACCAGCCAGCCCGCAAGAACTCGCCGGAATCCGAATAGATCCCCCAATGTCGGTCCCCGTCGCCAGAGGTGTCATGCCTGCAGCCAGTGCAGCCGCTGAACCGCCTGAAGAACCACCGGGGCCAAATTTCAGATTGAACGGATTGCGCGTTACGCCCCACAGCTTGCTGCTACAAACCCCTGAAAGACAAAACTCTGGCGTTGTGGTCCGAGCATGGAAAATGGCACCCGCAGCCTCCATGCGCTCGATCATTGGGTCTGAAACATCATCTACGTGGTCTTTGAGGGTGATTGAGCCCTGGGTTGTCCGCTTGCCCGCCATCCGGTGCACGTCCTTGATCGCAACCGGCAAGCCCTCCATCGGTCGAGCTTTTCCTTGCATATAGGCCGTCTCAGCGGACTTGGCCTGCTGTCGCGCTTCATCGAAAAAGGTTTCGGTGTAGGCGTTAATCTTGGGGTTCACCTCTTCAGCGCGCTCAATCAGCGTATCGAGATACTCCAGCGGCGAAATCTCTTTCGCGCCGAATTTCGCAAGTACATCTCGGGCTGAAAGGTAACAAAGCTCGATTTTATTCATGGTGACCATCCTCCGCTCATAGGGTCGAACCCTGCCCGACCTCGGGGCAAGGATCAATCAGCCGAGTACATCTGACATCAACTGAATTGGCGACCCATCAGAAAACCGCTCGAACCGAAAAGGTGTCGGATCAACAACTGGTTTCTGTCCCATAACCAAGTCTGCCATCAACTCACCGGCCCCCGGCCCAATACCGAACCCATGACCGGAGAAGCCCGTGGCCATGAACAGGCCGGGCTGTGCGATGATGGGGGCAATGACGGGAATTTCATCGGGCGTCATATCGATATAACCAGCCCAGCTTTGCGCGACCTGCGCCTTGGCAAAAACTGGCCATTGAGCCGACAACTGTTGCAGGAGACCTTGGGTAAAGCGCTGCGAAGGCCGAGGGTCGAGCACCCGTGTTTGCTCAAAAGGACCAGGTCGATCCAGCGACCAGCCGAAACGTGCCGGCACTTCCCTGAAAAATTGCCCCGATAGACGCAAGTGCATGCTGTTCCAGTTTGTCCGCAAGAGCCGCTGAAAGTGCATCCCATACCGCAGGCTATCCGGGACCAAATCCACGATATTCACCGATCCGTTAGCAATCGTGTAGCCACCATCCTGACGCTTGCGAAAGGCAAAATCCTCGGTCCAAAGCGCTGTTTCAGGTCCGCCCTCAACCGGTGTTGTCCGGAAAACGGAATTCATCACGTGCAGTTGCGGGAAATAAAGCCCACGGCTTTGGGTCAATAGCTTGCTCCAAACTCCGCCCGCAATGACGGCAGTCTCGCATGCGATGGTTCCACGCTCAGTGACGACGGCGCTGACCTTGCCGCCCGTTGTCTCCACCCCCCGCACGGCGCACTCCGTAAGCACCGCCGCACCGCGCCTGCGTGCTGCCTCTGCAATGGCCGGCGCTGCCTGCTGCGGTTCAGCGCGACCATCGAGCGGCGTAACCATCGCGCCAAACCCGGTTTTGGGTGCATCGGGAAAGGCAAGGCCGTATTCGCGCTCTGACAGCAAATGGGAACTCACACCGATTTCCGTCGCTCTTTTTCGCCATCGCTCAAGATGCGCGGCCTCGGCTTGAGAATGAATGGCAAAGGCGATCCCAGACCGGGTAAAGCCGACATCGCGCCCTGTGCGCGCTTGCATACCATCCCAGTGTTCCAGAGCCCGTAGCATGAGCGGGAGTTCCCGGGGGTCGCGGTCCCCGGCGCGGACCCATCCCCAGTTCCGGCTCGACTGTTCGTGCCCAATTCCGCCTTTCTCACACAGCGCGACAGAAACGCCCCTATCGGCCAACTCGAGCGCGATGGACGTTCCAATGATACCACCGCCGATGATCGCGACGGAGACTTTGGGCGGCAGTTCGCTGTCGCCTTTGACCTGTACAACTTTGGGACCGGGCATCATCACCCTCTCGAAAGATCAAATATCCCCGTCACCATTTGATGGAACTGGAATATTCCATGCTTCGATTTTGGTGACGGCCGACTGTAATTTAAGTCGATTTCGGGATGCCAAACAATCGAAACAGAAAACTGCGCATGCCCCCGAACACTAAAACCAAGCCAATCATTTTCGGCACGATGATGACAAAATTCAACAGAGCGAAATAGACACACTGCGCTCCAAAATCGAGTGAAGGATCAATGCCGGGGGAATAGACGTGGTTTTCGAAGAGCTTCAATGTGCAACTGCCTAACCGCAGTACAATCGCCAAAGATGCAAAAAACATGACCCCGATGAATAGATCCCAAATGGATTTTCGATCCAACAACCTCAAAATGAAAAAGAAGATGGGCCCAATGACTACGGCAACGAAGGCAGCTTTGTTTGTGAATCCAATATAAAAAATAGGATCAAGAGCTAATAAATTTGAATTTGCCAAAAATTCCAAAAACGAATTTAATAAAATTAGCCAAATAATCGAAATCCAAATACTTACCGTATCAATTAAATGTACCTTAGCTCGGAACAAGAATGGCATTCATCGATTCTAACTGTATTACTTTAGCTTAGGTTACCAGAAATTTATTTTAACGTCTAATGGAAGTATACTCTTTGAAAAACCAGCTTTTTTTCGGAATTATGTACTTTAAAAAGTTATTTTGTTTGTTGTTTTATTACTTTAAAGTGTGAAGTCAGATATCAAAAGTCATTGAGCCAATCCGGAATTTGCGGTGGCCGTCCCTTCACGGCCGCCTGTACGCAATCGGCCAAGCCACTCAATCGAACATGACGCCCAGACAGACCAAAGGCGTAGTGGGCGTATTTGCCGGAGTTGGTCAGGACGCTTTTTGCCGCCGGGGGAAACACAGGCTCAGTTATGGAACACCAACAAATGTCAGGGATCACTTGCACGCCCGCTGCTTTCAAACGATCCAGCGTCCCATCTGCCTGCGCCTGATCCCTCACATCGCGGCCAATAGTCACGATCATTGGAACGGCGTCGCAGGTATCCTCGCCAATCAGCTCACCAAGGCGGTGACATTCTTCGAGTGAAGCATGAGGGCTGCCTATGGCCACCAGATCAACGGGGTCGCTTGCCTGATTGAGTTCATGCCAAGCGCGCCTGAATTCTGGCCCATCGACCTTAACGCAGTCGGCCTCGTCAGTGAGCGCAAGATCCGCTTCGGGCGTATGTCCTGAAATATGCAACATTGGCGCTCCAGAGGTTGTGCCGAAAGCAGCGCAAATAGATTTTAGGTCATCTCGGCTCAACCCAACAGTTTCCAGCCCTGTCACCAGTGGGATCCGATCCGGCGAAGCGCGACCGATCAGCCAACCCAGCAAAGCCCAAAGCGATTCATCACCGGCTGTATTTTTGGGCAGAACCACGTCAACCCGACGACGTGGGCGACGTCCTTGGTCGCTGTAAACCCCGGCCATCGGGGCACGGCCTGTCATGGCAATGAACAGATCCAGATAATCGGGATGTTTGACGGTCCGAGCACCCAGAACCGTGTTGGCAAAAATAACTGCATTTGATTCTGACCAACCAATAGCCTCGCCCGCTTCCGGTGGATGCGCGAGCAGATAGGGCGCACACGTGAAAGTTGGCTGCGCACCCATGCGCACGTAAGCGTCAGCCAGCCGACTGGCTTTTTGCCCAAAGTCATCTGCCCATCCCTGCCCGGGCCAATTTTCACGATCCACCGAAATGGCGTTGATGGTCGTTGGGATACAAACCTGCGCGCCGATATCAGCCAGTTTTTCCGCAAAAATCAGGTTGGCGTCGTGCGCAAGAATACAGCCGTCGATGTGGCCGCGAGTCACGTCTTGCAGGCGCACAGCCCCCTGTGAGACAGCCATTTGGCACAGCACCTCCATCGCGATCCGGTTCGCTGTCCCCGCCTCCCCCGCCAACAATCGACGGTCGCCAGCCGTCAGTTCCAGCGCTTCGGCGCTTAGGGTCTCAACGGTGAACTGTTCGTCATCAACGTGCAGCCAATCGGCATCAAGCGTGATGGTTTCAGCCTTTTTCACCCGCTCGAAAATCATCGGGCTTACACGGCACACCGGAACGGTTTTACCGAATATAAGGCTGGCAACCAGCGCACCGAGCGTCAGGGTTTCTTCATCTTCACAAAACAGCAGCGCCGCGGGTGCCTTTCCGTTCAACGCCAGTTCCAACAACACGCCACTGCCACTGCAAGACCCCCGCGAAGTCGGCATGGCCAGCACACAGCCCGAAACGCAGTCACCGTGATTCGGGTGGTGAACGTCGATAACTCTGCCGCTCAGCGGGTCAATTCCACCCCAGAAGCTGATCCCTGTATCGCAGGTGAGAACTGGGCCAAAGGCCGAGCCTTCAACGAGTTGAAGCACGTTTTTTCTTTCTGTCATGCTTCCACCCTGCCTTGGACTTGCCCTTGGATCAATTGCTCATCGTTGCTGGTGCGCGCTCAGCCCCGTTGCGACAAAACACCGGGTCGGCATTCGGTGCCAACGGGCTATTTTGCAACTCATGAAAACCGCTCACCCGCTACAGATTGTTTGGTTCAAGCGCGACCTTCGCTGCGAAGATCATCTGCCGCTTGCGCAAGCCGCCGCGCGTGGTCCGGTCCTGCCGCTATATATCGCTGAGCCAGAATGGTGGGCTTTGCCTGATGCTTCAGCTCGGCAATGGGATTTTGTTGCGTCGAGCCTGCACGAACTTCAGGAAGATCTGGCGAAGCGAGGCCAGCCGCTGGTATGCCGATTGGGTGACGCTGTTCAGGTTTTGGAGGGTCTGCGTCAGGATATTGGCGCATTTACGCTGTGGTCGCATGAGGAAACCGGCAACGCTTGGACCTATGATCGGGATAAACGGGTTTTAGCCTGGTGTCGCGCCAACAGCATTGAATGGCAGGAAGTCCAACCCGCTGGTGTCATTCGACGGCTCCGGCAACGAAACGGCTGGGCCGGGCGTTGGGATAAGACAATGTCGCAGCCCCTGACGCCTGCACCCGCAGCGCTGACCCCACTTCCACAAATTCAGGTTGGCTCCATCCCGACCAAAGGAGAACTCCAGCTCGCTCACGACCCTTGTCCTGAGGCGCAACCGGGTGGCCGAATGGCCGGGATTGAGCGACTGAGCAGTTTTCTCAGCAGCCGCGGACAACCTTATCGCCGAGCCATGTCCAGCCCATCCTTGGGGGCTGTTCACTGCTCGCGCCTGTCGCCGCACCTTGCCTGGGGCACCGTGTCGATGCGGGAAGTCGCGCAGGCCGGCTGGCGACGAAAACTGGCTGTTAAACAAGCAGGCGCACGGGATGGCTGGTCCGGGTCAATGTCATCTTTTCAAGCGAGACTGCACTGGCGCGATCATTTCACACAAAAGCTGGAAGATCAGCCGGATATCGAGTTCCACAATTTTCACCCTGCCTACAATGACATTCGCCCCAAGGACCGCGACGGCGCGCATTTTCATGCTTGGTCGCAGGGCGAAACCGGGCTGCCTTTCGTCGATGCCTGCATGCGCTCACTCCGGGCTACGGGCTGGCTGAATTTCCGTATGCGAGCGATGGTTATGGCCGTCGCGAGTTATCATCTCTGGCTGGATTGGCGAGAACCGGGCGAGCAGTTGGCGCGATATTTTGTGGACTACGAACCCGGCATTCACTGGCCGCAGGTACAGATGCAGTCCGGCACGACGGGCATCAACACGATCAGGATCTATAACC
>JBMTIF010000011.1:0-13359 GCA_049437045.1 Alphaproteobacteria bacterium
CATCGCTGCGGCCGTGGACGCGGTGGACGCCCGTTTCCATTGTCGTTTTTGGCAGTAACAGCGGTTCCGTAGACCTATTCTCAAAAATCCGCGTACATAGAGGCGTCCGGCGCGTCCGGATATTGCGAACTAGCGACTGCCCCGGTGTTTCTGCGAGACGGGGGTGTGTGTTGGGCGACCTGTTCTTACTGACGTGCTCGCAAAAATCTGTCCAGCAGAAGCCTCACTGACCAAAAATGAACCATTGACAACTTCCGTTGTCTTGATGCTAAAAATGAAATGCCGTTTCACCCAGCGAAATGCACAGGGGGGTCGGCCAGTGGTCTCAAACAATTATCGGTCACTAAGAGAAAGAGTGGTCCAAGGAGAAACCCGACATGAAAAAAGCAGATAGAAAACTCACGCTCGCTGCCGGTCTTGTGGCCTGCAGCCTCGCCATCACAGGACCAGCCTTCGCAGAGGGTGAAGTTGTGTTTGCATCCTGGGGCGGCTCGTTTCAGGACGCCCTCCGTTCAGCCATGCTGGAGCCTGCTTCTGGCGCTCTAGGCGTCACGGTTAAAGAAGACACCACCAATGGCATTCAGGACGTTCGCGCCCAGATTACAGCCAACGCGGTCGCGTGGGACGTAACCGAGCAGGATCTTCCAACCTGCGAAACGCTGAGCCGCGAAGGCAGCCTTGAGCCCATCGACTACTCGATCGTCGATACCACCGGCATTCCGGCGGAATTGGTTAAGGAAAACTACATCGGTTTCATCAACTTCACCAAAGTAATTGCCTATCGCAAGGACGTCTTCGGCGACAACGGACCCTCCAACTGGGCCGAGTTCTGGGATCTTGAGAACTTCCCCGGGAAGCGCGGTATGCACGGGAAAGTAAACTACAACCTGGAAGCCGCGCTGATGGCTGATGGCGTTGCTATGGCCGATGTCTACGATACCCTTGGCACCAAGCAAGGCCTCAAGCGCGCGTGGAACAAGCTCGGTGAAATCGCACCGGAAGTGACAGTTTGGTATCGCGGTGGTTCCCAGTCTGCACAACTGCTGCGTGACGGTGAAGTCGACGTGATCCACATGGGTCACAACCGCGTCGAAAGCGTCATCGCTTCTGGCATCGACGTGGCCTACGCCTTTGATGGCGGTACCATGGACATTGACTGTCTGCTGGTCCCGAAGGGCGCACCAAACAAAGAAAATGCCATGCGTCTCATCAATGAGCTGTTGAGTGCGGAAGCGCAAGCAAGGTTGGCGACGACCATGCCTCTGGGGCCGGTCAACACCGGTGCCTTTGATACGGGGATCATCTCTGATGAAGCAGCTTTGCTAATCAACACGCACCCGGCCAACTACGACAAGCAGCTGTTGGTCGATCCAAACTTCTACATTGGTCAATTGGGTGAGTTGACCGAAGAGTTTGATACGCTGATCCAACAATAACCCATTAAGAAGCAGTGCATTTTTGTGGCGCAGTACAGGTTGTGCTGCGCCCTCTTTGCCCAATCAGGACACCCCGATGTCATCTGCAGCTCAATCGCTTCCCATATCAATTTCTGGTCTGTGCAAGGCTTACGGATCGGTCAAAGCGCTCGATAACGTATCGCTGAATATTGCTGCCGGTGAGTTCCTGACCCTGCTGGGGCCCTCCGGTTCAGGCAAGACGACCCTGCTGATGGCCCTCGCAGGTTTTGTCCGTCCTGACAGTGGGTCTATTCTGTTTGGCGAGCGCGAAATGGTTGCGATACCGCCGCACCAACGTGGCCTGGGGATGGTGTTTCAGAGCTATGCCCTATTCCCCTTTATGACGACCGCAGAGAATGTGGCCTATCCGCTCAAGATCCGAGGACTTCCCAAGGCGGAGCAAAGGGCGCGCGCTGAGAAGGCGCTCGAAACTGTTGAGTTGGGCGGCTATGGCGATCGTCGGATTAGCCAGCTCTCTGGTGGGCAAAGACAGCGTGTAGCCCTGGCCCGAGCCATGGTCTTTGAACCACAGATTATCCTTATGGATGAGCCTCTCTCCGCGCTCGATAAAAAGCTGCGCGAGCACATGCAAATCGAATTGAAGGCGCTCCATCAAAAACTGGATGCAACTATTGTTTACGTGACCCATGACCAGCGTGAGGCCTTGACCATGTCCGACCGGATTGCGGTCGTCAATCAAGGTAAGATCGAGCAGGTTGAGATACCCGAACGGCTCTACAGACAGCCGCATAGCTTTTTTGTTGCGGACTTTATCGGGGAGTCGGTTTCCCTCCCGGTCACAGTCGCAGACCAACAGGCCACGCTGAACGGCCGGAAGTTGCTTTCCGATTTGCCTCTTGCCGCTGGGCAGGGGGGGTATCGACTGGTCATTCGGCCTGAGCTGCTTGAAGTGACCCCTGGTCCGGTGCCTGACACCTCAAACGACCTGTCCGGTGTTGTTAGCGATATCATTTATCAGGGCGATAGCATTCTGGTCATCGTGAAACACGAAAGCGCAGGCCTCATCAACGTTCGAGTTCCGGCCAACCGGGCTGGGCAGGTCGGACTTCCTTCGCAAGGGGAGCGCATCGGCCTTGCCCTGCACCCCGGAGATACGATCATCGTACCGGAACACCGGTCATGAGTGTCGCTAGCAAAAATCAAGAGGGGCAGGCCCTCCCGAACGCTGGTGTTCTAAAGTCCGAAGAATACCGCGAGCGTCTAACCCTTTTCGGGCTGTCCCTGCCCGCATTGATTGCGATCCTCGTGGTCGTGTTCCTGCCGATTTTCTGGCTATCGTCGCTGTCTTTTTTCGGTGCTTCAGGCGCTTTAAGCTTCGAAAATTACGATCGAATTTTCAGCAGCGCGCTGTATCGGAAGACCTTTGTTGTCACCTTTCAGATCAGCGTCTCTGTAACGGTGATTTGCGTCATTTTGGGCTATCCGCTGTGTTACTGGCTCAACAAATTGCCGAACCAGACGGCTGGGATCCTCATGATCTTCGTCTTGGTTCCGTTTTGGACATCGGTTCTGGTTCGGACCTATGCTTGGCTGGTGTTGCTGCAGCGGAAGGGCATCATCAACGAAACGCTGCTTGGGCTGGGCATTATCCAAGAACCGCTGCAACTGGCGCACAATTTGACGGGTTCCATCATTGGAATGGTGCATATCATGCTGCCTTTCCTGGTCCTGCCGCTGTACGCGACTATGCGAGGTATCGATACAGATCTGGTTCGTGCAGCCGTGGGGCTTGGCGCCAGTCCGCGCTCGGCCTTCTGGCACGTGTTCTTCCCCATGTCACTTCCGGGCCTTTCGGCGGGAATTGTGCTCGTCTTCATCCTGTCACTGGGGTTCTACGTAACGCCGGCGCTGCTTGGCGGTGGCCGTGTACAGATGCTGGCTCAGCGGATCGAAAGCACCATTACCGTCTACTCAAATTGGGGAGCAGCCTCGGCCCTTGGCGTGGTTCTACTGCTGCTAGCGATCTTGATGATTTGGCTGATGAACCGTGTCTTCGGCCTCGACAAGTTGTTCATGCGTTGAGGTGGTGATCATGGAGCATGTTGGACAACGCAAAATCGACGGTTTGTGGCTAACGGTAGTTGGCATTGCCGTTCTCTTTTTTCTCATCCTGCCCACGCTGATCGTGATCCCGATGTCGTTCTCCGGGGCTTCCTATCTAGAATTCCCACCGACCTCGTTTTCGTTGCGTTGGTATGCAGCCTATTTCGGGTCTTCGGAATGGATGAGCGCAACAAGAACCTCTCTGATCGCTGCGTTCCTCACTTCGGCCATCGCGACACCTCTGGGATCACTCTGTGCCTATGGTCTGCACTGCTCCACACCGCGGATCAGAGCCAGTGCGCAGTTCCTCGTCATCCTGCCCATTGTGGTACCGGTCATCCTGATCGGCGTGGGTGTCTTTAGCCTCTATGCCAAGCTGGGGCTGAACTACACCATGACTGGAATCGTTTTGGCACACACCACAATGGCCCTGCCGTTTGTGATTGTGACGGTGATGTCCGGGCTGAAGAACTATGATTTCGATCAGGAATTGGCCGCGCGGAGCCTAGGAGCCTCGCGTGCTGTGGCGCTATGGACCATCACAGTGCCGCAGGTGAAGTTTTCAATCCAGACGGGCGCTTTCCTGGCCTTTATCACGTCCCTCGATGAGGTCGTGATTTCTATGCTGATCTCCGGGGGGGATAAGGCGACAATTACCCGACGCATGTTCAATTCCTTGCGCGACCAGCTTGATCCAACCATTGCCGCTATTTCCACCTGCCTGATCCTTGTATCGGTTGCGGCGCTGATCGGCGTTCAGTTGATTGGCCTCAAAAAGAATACCGACCAATGAAGCATGCCTTAAATATCGCCGAGACCGGTTCTGATATGTCGGACGGCTTCAAGAACGGCTGCGCGGTAGGTTTCCACTGTGTCTTCCGTGAAGCGGACCCGCAAGCCCGACAGACTGACCGCGCCAAGCAATTCGCCCTCCAGGCCCAGCACCGGGACGGACAAGCCGGCCACATCGGGATCTCGTTCCCCAAGGCTGAGATAATATCCGGTCGCCCGAATGTCGTCTGCCCGCTTGCCCTGTTGAATGGAAAAAGCGTCCAGAACTTGCCCCGAAGAGCCGATGCTGAGCGGGATAATTTCGCCCTCTTCAACGTGATCCCGGGCCAGTCGATGCGAATTTACGCGGTAGAGGCAGACACCAGAGTTGCCGCGTTGGACATAAAACGACGCACTTTCGCCTGTGACCTTGACCAAATCAGCCAAGACAGGACGCACAATCGGACCCATGCGCAGGTTCTGACGAAACACCGATCCCAAGCGCCAAAGGGAGGGTCCAAGGTGAAACAGCCCATCAGCGTCACGGGTGACGTGGCCAAACTTTTCCAGCGAAACGCACAGCCGAAGGATCGTGGCTTTATTGACGCCGCTCCGGTCCGAGACCTGCTTCAGGCTCAGCCCCGTATCGCCCGGCACAAATACGTCAAGAACCCGCAGAGCACGTTCGACTGCTTCAACACCGCCGGTTGTGTCCGCGGGTTGGGACTTGTCGGACATGGGCTGACCTCTCGACACTTACTGTTGAACTTACATAGCGAGATTAGACGTATTTGGAAGCTGTTTTCAAACGGGGAATGTGCTCATGAGTAGCAATCATAAAGCATCGATGTTCACAGGTTACGGTGGTTTGCCCTTTGGTTAGCTTTCACAGCTGACCGAGGGTGATGTAGGCGTCCTCGGGGTACCAACCGAGATGAACCACGGCCCGCGTTTTGGAACGTCGCTGGCACCAGATGCTTTGCGCAAGGTGACCCATCAGCTTGACCTTACCTTACCGGTCAAGGGCTGTGATCTTGGTAATCTGAGCCTGGCTGGCGACTGGTCCGCGACGCTCGCGCAAATGCTGCCCGGCATTCTGATCAAGGGAACAATGCCGGTCGTACTCGGTGGGGCGACGGACGTTGCTCTGGCGGTCTTGAAGGCACTGCCGGACGCACCAGTTGTCGCGGCCCTGCCCCAGGTGCGGTCGGAACTGACGGCGCGGGCAGCGCCGACGACTTGGTTGGGATTGAATGGCGAACAAGCAATAGACATCTGGTGCCAGCTCGATCAGCGCGGCATGGAGTATCGTACGGCGCGACAGTTGGATGAAGGATCATCGCCCCATCTGGTTGGACCTGAGCAGGCTGTGCTTTGGATTGACATGTCGGTCATAGACCTCGGCCACGCAGCAGGGGTAATCGGGCTCAACCCCGGAGGGATGAAGCCACAAACCCTAGTCTCTGTGGTCGAGCGCCTAGCCTGCCGTTGGCAATCGTTGGTTGTTACGGGGATGGCGCCAAACCTAGACACACGGGGCATGACAGAACTGGTCGCGATCGAGACCATCAATGCGGCGTTGCATGATGGTTGAGGGCGTGCGGATTCAGTTTGAGGCGATACCCAGTTTTCTGGGATTACCGGTAGGGGATCTAGAGGATCTCAGTCCCGGTAACATCGCAATATCCGGTTACTTTTGTGACAACCTGGACCGACCCGACCCCGGGCAACGATACCTGGCTCGGCAAATGCGCTATTTCTCACGTCGCAGCCCGTCCATGCGCCTGCCAGTAACTGAGGCCTTGGACCTTGGCGATGTGAATGTCTTTCCCCTTGAGCCGGAAAAGCACCTCGACGCGATCTTGTTGCAGTGCCAAAGGGTCTTGAAAACCGGTGCGCGCCTTGTCCTTGTAGGTGGGGATGCGAGTGGACTGCAGGCGCTTCAAGCTGCAGCACAAGCGTACCTGGGGATGGATGTACCGATCGCGCCTGTTACCAACAACGTCCAAGCTGAGGCCTTTTCACCCGATCAACCCGTGGTTCTATCGGTCGACCTGCAAGCGCTGAGCCCGCTCCTGCTTTCCCGGCCGAAAAGGCTTATGGGGCATACACCGTCGGAGCTGATTGCGCGGATCAAGGCGGCTTCGGGAGAGGCGGTTGCGGCTGCCGTATTCGGCTTGGCTCCGGCCCTGGATGGACGCGGTAGACGCGAGGTTGAGGCTGCGCAGGCTGTGCTTCAGGCGGTCGTTGAACGCCTCCAGACGGGGGGAGGCGCGACCTAATGCCCCTACGCTCAGCACCCCTGCCACGTATGGCTGGACATTTGTCTTTCATGCGCGCTCAGACAAAGCCGATCGAGGCTCTTGGAGCCGGTGATCTCGCGGTTCTGGGTGTCCCCTTTGAGGATACCAGCGCGCCTCACGCGGGCCAATCGCTGGCCGCGAGGGCGCTGCGAGAGACGTCCGTGTATTTCGGCTGGCATGCCAACCCGCAGTTCAGTCACCCCATTGATATTGATGCACGACAAGTCATCCAAACAGATGGTTTGCATGAGCACCTGTGTGACCTAGGCGATTTGTCTGCTCCAACCAACGAACGAGACAGCCTCTCGTCGCTCCTGGCGGTCGCTGTAAAGCAGATCGCAGACAGGGGTGCCTGCAGTGTCATTCTTGGTGGCTCTGATCCCTTGTTTGACGCCGTACAGGCATGCTTTACGGCTGCTCAACGGGTACAGCTGGGCGGGCGGTACAAAGAAGCCCCAGCCCGGTTTCATATTGCTCCTTTGAGCCTCGGGAAGAGTACGCCGGAGGCACCGGACTTGCCGGCTCAGCTTGAGGCTTTTGCCTGTTGGCGGAAGGATGAGAGGCCATTGCTTGTCCAATTTGATCTTTCCGCCTTTGAAACCTCGCTAAGCGGGCTGTGCGATCAGCCAAGGTTGGGAGGGTGCGACCTGAAGACTGTTGCCCAGTGGCTCAGCACCATTGGCCAGCACCCCGTGAGCGCCATCATGCTGACCGGACTAAATCCCAATCGGCCCGGCATGGGCGTGGTGAAGGTTGGTCAGCGTATCATGGTCACGGCGTTGCTTGCCTTCATCTACGCGCGTCTGGGGTTTGTGATGGATCCTCAGGGCAACCCAAGCAGCAAGGACTTAGCATTGACATGACCGAAGCTATGGCGATGTTTCGCCCCCCTCTGGCTCGACCTGGCCACATGCTATTTGATGCACCTTTGCAAGATGTCAGCACGGTCGGTCAGGCCCAGGTTGGTGTTGTTGGTATGCCTAGTGACTGGACGCATTCGAGCCGTCTCGGCACACGATTTGGACCGGAAGCGCTGCGCAAGGCGACAAGCCTGCTGCAGTCCTTACGTCCTGAAGCGGGCAGCTTCGACCCTGATACAGGGCGCTATACCCAGCCAGTCGCCGACTGGTTAATCGACTGCGGTGATGCCGAGGTCACCCCGCATGACGTAGACCGCACCACGCAGGCCATTGCAGCGATGACCGAAGTCCTGACGCTGAAGGGCGCGGTTCCTCTGGCCTTGGGTGGTGATCACTACAACAGTTTCCCGGCCTGCCTCGGTTACTCGCGTGGTCTGGCCAAAAGGGCGCCCGAGGCGCGCTTTGGCTACATACAAATCGATGGTCACCTCGATTTTTCCGACCGTCTGGGCGCTTGGGGCACTCATAACCATGCAACCAATGCGCGGCGTATTTCCGAACTGCCCAACGTCGAAGTTTCCAACATGGTCTGGATCGGCATCACGGGTTGGGTTGACGGCGGTGATTTGGCTCTGATCGAGCAACAGGGCGGGCGCGTGTTCTCCTCTGCTGACGTTCATGAACTTGGTGCCGCCGAGACGGTCCGACAGGCGCTAGCCCATGCTATGAAAGGCTGCGACGAGCTGTATCTGTCCATTGATATTGATGCGATGGATGCCGGCTATCTGCCCGGTACTGGCTCCATTGTTCACAGCGGAATCACGCCGCGCCAGTATTACGATCTGCTCGATGGTCTGGCCGAAGCGCCGTTGGGTGGTCTCGACATTGTTGAGGTTTCGCCGCCGCTTGATCCTTCCGAGCGAACGGAGTTTCTTGCCGCAGAAATGCTGTTCCGCGTGCTACGTCAGTTTCGCACTCAGACCGTTGCAGCACCATGATCGACTACATCGGAACGCAGCAATTAGGTAGTTTATCTTACGGCGGAAGGATCCTCGCCCCCGCAACGCGCCCCTGGATCACTGACCTCTCTGCCCTCTGTCCATATGAAGGGCTGGAGCCCGGCAACATCCCTGAGTTTGAACCGGATCCGGACTGGGACAAATGGACTCTGACCGATACGCCGAAAGACCTATCCAAGAGCCTGACTTGGCACGTGTTTGAGCAAAGCGGCAGTCGATACCTTGTAGCCGATCGTATGCTGATGACACGCGTAAGCTGGCAGGATCTGGACGAGGCCGGCTATGTCTATGGCAGGGATTTGGTGATCGATGGACGACACTTTTCCTGCCGGCTACTGACCGGGGGCGATACACCGGCGGATGACCCCTATCAGGGTGCCACAGAGGCCAATGAGTGGGATACGCTGGTTGGAGGAACCCCAAACAATGCCCCTAAACCAGAGGTTCGGGATAACCAGAGCCCGCTGAGCCCTGACCATCTGAACGCTGCCCACAACCGTCTTTGGAACTGGTTTGGTGCCGTAAGCTGGACCGCTGAACCGGTTGCCAGTCGAGCCGACGGTCGTGTCTGCCGCGGCTATCACGGACCGACATACTTCTATGTCAACACTGTGGATCATCGACACGAAGATATCGGCTGGCGGCCGCTCCTGGAAGAAGCTCTATGAAGACTGAAGCACGTCCCAATTACATTGCCGGCGCCTGGGTTGCAGGGGCTGAGGCTGCGCCAAACATCAACCCTTCAGACCTTGGCGACACCATCGACCATTATGCTGCTGCTTCCGCCAACGATGTATCACAGGCCATCGCAGCAGCGCGTCAGGCCTTAGGCAGTTGGTCCCGTTCCACCTCTCTCGTGCGGGCCGAGGCTTTGGATGCCATAGGCTCGGAAATCATCACCAGAAAAGATGAATTGGGAGACATGCTGGCGCGTGAAGAAGGCAAGACCCTGCGAGAAGCAACGGCCGAGGCGCATCGAGCCGGCAGTCTGTTCAAGTATTTCGCTTCAGAAGCCTACCGTGAGACCGTGTCTGGGTTTCGGTCGGTCCGGGATGAGGTTGAACTCGAAGTCCGCCGCGAGCCGATAGGCGTCGTCGGCATCATCACCCCATGGAACTTTCCCCTGGCGATCCCGGCTTGGAAAATCGCGCCTGCGCTGGCCTATGGTAATACGGTGGTGTTCAAGCCCGCGGAACTGGTGCCCGGCTCAGCCTGGTTGCTCGCCGATATCATCTCGCGATCGGGGTTGCCCGAGGGTGTCTTCAACCTTGTCATGGGGCAGGGCCGAGAGGTTGGTCAGGCCATCGTGGATCACCCTGATGTGGCAGGGGTCAGCTTCACGGGGTCAACGGCCGTTGGTCGTCAGATCGGCGCAAGGCTTTTCCAGCGCGGTGCTCGGATGCAATTGGAAATGGGGGGGAAAAACCCTCTGATCGTTCTCGATGATGCCGATCTCGAGCTTGCTGTCGACTGCGCGGTTCAGGGGGCCTTTTTCTCAGCGGGACAGCGCTGCACCGCTTCCTCTCGCTTGATCGTCACAGCAGGCATACATGATGCCTTTGTAGAGGCCATGATTGAACGCTTGGCGGCGATCCGGGTCGGTGATGCGCGTGATCCAAAGACACAGATGGGGCCAGTTGTCAGCGCTCAGCAGCTGGCGGTTGATGAGCGCTACATTGCGCTTGGCCGTGATGAAGGTGCGATCTTGGTCCATGGCGGTGGCCGCCCAGACAAGGTGCCAAAGGGCTACTATCTCGCACCCACACTCTTCGCCGGGACGTCGAATGATATGCGCATCAACAGGGAAGAGATTTTTGGTCCCGTTGCTACCGTGCAGAGCGTTGCCGACTACGATGAGGCGCTTCAGGTGGCCAATGACACGGACTACGGCCTGTCAGGGGGGATCATCACAACGGATATAAGCCGCCAACGTCACTTTAGGGACAACGCCGAGGTCGGCATGGTTCAGATCAACCTGCCCACCGCCGGTATGGATTTCCACGCGCCGTTTACTGGAAAGAAGGGCTCGTCTTACGGCCCACCGGAAAAAGCTGGCTACGCGCGCGAGTTTTTCACTTCCACCAAGGTCGTGCATGAGGGGCGAGGCTGATGGCAAAGTCACGTCCAAGAAAGGCTGGGGAATAGGTATGGTTCAGAACATTGATGTCCTCGTTAGCGAGGTTGGTCCGCGAGACGGACTTCAAAGCATAACGCGCACCATGCCGACGATGGCTAAAGTCCAATGGATCAAGGCGCTGGCGGCTGCTGGTTTGCGCGAAATTGAAGTCGGTTCTTTTGTATCGCCGCTCTTACTGCCCCTAATGGCCGATTGCGCCACGCTTGTGCATGAGGCAAACGGTATCGAAGGCCTTGAGGTTCTGGCGCTGGTTCCCAATTTGAAAGGCGCAGAAGCCGCCGTGGCTGCCGGCGCGCGTAAGGTAACCATGCCGCCTTCTGCCTCAACCGCGCACAGCCTCAGCAACATCGGCAAGACGCCGGAGCAGGCGATAGAAGAAGTCCGCCGCGTCTGTGCTTTTCGAGATTCATTGCCGGGTGAACAGCCCTTGGATGTCGAGGTCGGCATTTCAACGGCTTTTGGTTGCACGATGGAGGGGCCGGTTTCTGAAGACTGGGTGATCGAAATGGCCAGGCTGCTGGCCCAGGCCGGAGCGGATAGCATCGGGCTTTCTGATACAACTGGCTATGCCAACCCGTCACAGATCAAGCGCCTGTTCCGTCGGTTGCGCAGCGAAATTGGTGCGGAAAAAATGGGTGGGGCTCATTTGCACAATACACGCGGGCAGGGGCTCGCCAACGTGGTGGCCGCGCTTGAGGTCGGGGTTACCACCTTTGACGCCTCACTAGGCGGGCTTGGTGGATGTCCTTACGCTCCGGGCGCGACCGGTAACATCGTCACCGAAGATCTTGTCTTTATGCTTGAAGCCATGGGACTGCACACCGGGATCGATTTGGACAGGCTGGTTGCTGCGCGGGATGTCCTGCTGCAAGGACTGCCGGACGAAACACTCTACGGGAATATCCCTGAAGTGGGTTTACCCAAGGGATTTGCTTACGCCAGTGGGAGGCTCGCAACATGACCAGTGCACCTCGCCCTCTTGAGGGTCTCAAGGTTGTTGAATTCAGCCATATGGTCATGGGCCCCACTTGTGGGCTCATCCTGGCTGATCTTGGTGCTGATGTTGTCAAAGTTGAACCTGCACCCGACGGTGACAAAACCCGTCGCTTGCCCGGCTCGGGTGCCGGCTATTTTGGCGCTTACAACCGCAACAAACGAAGCATCTCGGTGGATTTGAAGTCGGACGAAGGTCTCGCCTTTGCCATGGACCTAGTAAAGGCATCGGATGTTCTGTTGGAGAATTTCGGCGTGGGCGTGATTGACCGGCTTGGTTTAGGCTATGCCGCCATGCAGGCGGTCAATCCTCGGTTGGTGTATTGCGCGCTTAAAGGCTTCTTGACTGGACCTTACGAGCAACGCGCCGCGCTTGATGAGGTGGTGCAGATGATGGGGGGACTGGCCTACATGACGGGGCCAGAAGGGCAGCCGCTGCGCGCAGGCGCGTCGGTGAACGATGTGATGGGCGGTCTATTCGGGGTGATCGCCATTCAGGCGGCACTGCTGGAGCGCAAGCGCACCGGCAAAGGCACCCTCGTTCGCTCAGGCTTGTTCGAAAACAATATGTTCCTCGTCGCTCAACACATGGTGCAATATCGTCAGACCGGGGTTCCAGCCAAGCCGATGCCTGAGCGTGTGTCCGCATGGGCTGTTTACGACGTGTTTGAGACTGCTGAGCGCGAGAAGATCTTTGTTGGAGTGGTCAGTGACAAGCAATGGCTTCAGTTCTGCGAGGCCTTCGGCCTGATAGATCTACTCCATGACGAAGACTTGCTAACCAATGCGGAGCGCGTGGCGCGCCGCGAAGCCTTCCTGCCCAAAATTCGAGATCGGTTCCGGGACTTAAGTCTTTCCGAGGCCATCGAGCTTTGCAACGGCACCGGGCTCCCTTTTTCGCCCATCAACCGTCCAGACCAGCTGTTCGAAGACCCGCACGTGAACCATGTTGGTGCAACGGTTGAAGTCACTCTAAGCAACGGCGTGCGCGCTCAGGTACCAACTCTGCCGATTGAGTATGACGGCGGCCGGCCTGATCTATACCGCGACCTTCCTGCTATCGGCGAACACAATGAGGCTGTCGCGCGGGAGCTGGGCTATACGGATGAAGCACTGGATCGTTTGCGCCCCTCACTTGGTGGGGCCACTACGCTTTTTCAGCCGTGAAATGCCACTTCCGAAGTCTTGACGATCCGGGGGTGCCGGCGTGTGTGGAACCATAAGTTCGCGCGTTAGCGCGGCGGCAGTGCCACCTCGACAAAGGTGGAGTTTTGGCCCGAGGTAACCATCGTGACGTAAAGATGAGACAGAAATCCTAGAGGGTTGCAGGTACGCGCGCGCGAAGTTTCGATTAACCCGATCGCAGCAAATCGAACGACATTGCCACTATAGCTGTGACGGCGCTGTATGGCGATGGTCGGAGCGGAGCTAACGCGCGGTGTCGGTTCGTCCGTGGACGCGATGGACGCGTATTTCCATTGTCGTTTTTGGCGGTAACAGTGGTTCGGTAAAGACCCAATCTCAAAAATCCGCGTACATAGAGGCGTACACTGCGTCCACGAGTCCGCGAAATAGCGGCCACCCCCCGGTGTTTTTGCGTGACGGGGGGATCAGCTTAGGCACCAGGCCTCCCACTGCTCCATCAAGCTACGGCGCTTCGCAAACAGATCGGATCGCGCGTAGGCGGCCACCACGGCGTCCACGGCGCTGCGCCATAGCGTCTACCCCCGGTGTTTTGCGAGACGGGGGGCGGGC
>JBMTIF010000012.1:0-13280 GCA_049437045.1 Alphaproteobacteria bacterium
CGGTCAGGTTGGCATTACCGCAGCGCTCGCCCAAACCATTCAGCGTCCCCTGCACCTGCCGCGCGCCACAGCGCACCGCCGTTAGTGAGTTGGCGACCGCATGGCCTGTATCGTCATGGAAATGAACACCAAGCCGATCACCGGGGATCACGGTCAGAACATCGTTAATAATCGCCTCAACCTCATGGGGCAGGGTGCCGCCGTTTGTATCGCACAGCACGACCCAGCGTGCGCCATTGTCAAAGGCTGCTCTGGCGCAGGAAAGGGCATAGTCCCGATCTGCCTTGTAGCCGTCAAAAAAGTGCTCGGCGTCGTACATGGCTTCTTTGCCGGCGTTGACAGCTGCGGCGATGGTGTCGCCGATCATGGACAAGTTTTCTTCGTATGAGACCTTAAGTGCAACATCGACCTGATAGGTCCATGACTTGCCAACAAAGCAAGCACCCACGGTCGGGGAATTCAGGATTGGCGCAACAACAGGATCGTTCGCAGCCGAACGGTCTTTGCCGCGGGTCATCCCAAAGGCTACGAACTTGGCGTTCTTGAAGCCTGGGTCTTTGGCAAAAAACTCAGTATCGGTCGGATTGGCACCGGGCCAGCCGCCTTCGATGTAATCAATACCCAGAGTGTCCAGCGCCTCGGAAATCATGCGCTTGTCGTGCACAGAGAAATCCACGCCCTGAGTTTGCGCGCCATCGCGCAGGGTCGTGTCAAAAAGGTAAAGGCGTTTCGAATTCGTGGATTCTGATGCCGCAGTCGCAGTCATCGTGCTGCTTGTCCCGGTCTGTGGATAAATCGACTGTTCCTGATGTACCGGGGGCGAGGGTGCTTGTCACCTGTCGCGAGGGTGAACCCGTCATTCGGGAAGCGAAAGGTGCAATAATCTTTTCAAATGATGCAGTTTGGCAGAGTAAAGCGCTCCGACACAGTCACCGGAGCGCTTCTTTTCGTTGACTAGCGCGCAGCCATCCGCATTGCGCCATCAAGACGGATCGTTTCACCGTTGATGTAGGCGTTCTCGATCATGTGGATCGCCAGACGTGCGTATTCATCCGGTGTGCCGAGGCGAACAGGGAAAGGAACCTGCTTGCCAAGCGAGTCCTGAACTTCCTGTGGCATGTTCGTCAGCATCGGGGTTTCGAAAACACCGGGGTTGATGGTGTTGACCCGGATACCGAAACGGGTGAATTCGCGAGCTGCTGGCAGCATCATGCCCATCAGACCCATTTTCGAAGCAGAGTAAGACGCTTGACCGATCTGGCCTTCCTGAGTCGCGATGGAGCCGGTGGAAATGACAATCCCGCGTTCATTATCTGCGTTCACAGGTTCAACTTTGGACATCTCTGCCGCAGCCTTGGACATGACGTTGTAGGCACCAACGAGGTTGATCTCGATACCCTTGCGGAAATAGTCCAGCGACGTGGCGTTGCCTTCGCGGTCGATGATGCGTTTCGCCGGAGCGATGCCAGCGGCGTTGATAACGATGCGTGCCACACCGTTTGCTTCCTGTGCTTGAGCAATGGCCGCAGCCACGCCTTCATCAGAGGTTACGTCACACTCGATTGCTATGCCGCCGATTTCCTGCGCGACTGCTTTGGCACCGTCCATGTTCACGTCGAACAGAGCCACTTTCGCACCTTTTGCAGCTAACTGGCGCGCTGTTTCAGCACCAAGTCCAGAGCCGCCCCCGGTGACGATTGCTGCGAGACCGTTGATATCCATGGGTCCGAATCCCTTCAAAAGTAGTGTTTTGTTTCAGTGCTGTTGAAGACTTCACCCGGGGAGGTGTCAAGCGCAACGCCTTGAAATCAGATGGTACGTAGCTGCCCCTTTTCCGCCTTATTTGCCAGTCAGCTTCCTAACATCAAATGAAATCAATGACCTAGCCACAGGTACTATCATGGTTCGTCTCCTCTCCATTGCGGCATTCGCCGTTCTCTCCGCCATCACATTCGCAACCCCGAGTCAGGCACTGTCGTGCTTGCCACCTACCCCCGAAAGCAGCTTTGCCAAATATCACGCTGCACCTGAAATCTATCAGGTCTGGTCCGGTCGCTGGATCAAGACCCACGCAACACCCAACACGGGTGGCTACGTCGATCCGGTAAACGGCATCGAACCTTACCCCGTCTGGTACCGTTTCCGGGGCCGTATGGTGGGTCCGAACGGTGCCTTTGGTCCCATCCGCCTGTTTAACGTGAAGGTTGATCCTCAGTGCGTTGGCCCCTGGTGTGCCGGTTACCCCGAGCATGGCGAAAAGATTGTTGGCTTCTTCGAACGCCCACACGGAAGCGCTCGTCGCTTTGAGCCTTCGCCTTGTGGCGGGGCGGCTTTCCCTCGCACGCATCAGAACATCAACCGCATCGCTGCATGCTTCAATTCTGGTGCCTGTAACTAACCTAGATCAACAACTGTACTGGCCTCGCTTGATCTGAGGAGGCCACGGTCTTACCCTCTCGCCAATCGGTAGAGAGGGTAATGCATGTCCAGTTCCCAGTCCGCTTCGGCGGGCGTACAAACTGACGTTGAATTCGACTTTGTCATAGTGGGTGGCGGCACTGCAGGTTGCTTGTTGGCCAACCGCCTATCTGCTGACCCGAACGTCAGTGTCTTGCTGATTGAAGCTGGTGGCAGTGACCGGCGCTTCTGGATCAACGTGCCGGTTGGTTACCTCTACAACATGGGCAATCCTGCGGTGGATTGGTGCTACAAGACCGAGGCAGATCCGGGCCTGAACGGGCGCTCACTGAATTACCCGCGCGGCAAGGTTTTGGGTGGCTGTTCGTCGATCAATGGCATGATCTACATGCGTGGTCAGGCCGCTGACTATGACGCCTGGCGCCAGATGGGAAATGCTGGTTGGGCATGGGAAGATGTCCTTCCCTATTTCAAGAAAAGCGAAAACCACTTCGACGGCGAAACCGAGCTACATGGCGCTGGCGGCGAGTGGAATGTCGCACAGCAACGTTTGCAGTGGGAAATTCTCGAAGCTTTTGCCGATGCCTGCGAGCAGGCGGGCATTCCCAAGATTCCTGATTTCAACACCGGAGATAACGAAGGCGTATCGTATTTTCAGGTGAACCAGAAAAATGGTCTTCGCTGGAATACGGCCAAAGCCTTTCTCCGCCCGGCGATGAAACGCAGTAACCTGACCGTTTGGACCAAGACTCAAACCGAACGCGTGCTACTTGAAGGTCGGCAGGCGCGCGCGCTGGTGGTCCACCCTAAGGGCAGCGAGCCTCGCACGGTTGGTGCTCGTCGCGAGATCATACTTTCGGCAGGTTCAATCGGCTCACCTCAGATTCTTGAGCTTTCCGGTATTGGTGATTCGAGCCGGATCAGGGAACTGGGGATCCAGCCGCTGCATGACTTGCCCGGGGTGGGTGAAAACCTTTCTGACCATCTGCAGGTTCGCGCGGCGTTCAAGGTTTCCGGTGTGAAGACCCTCAACACGGTTAGCGCGTCACTGGCTGGGCGGATGAAGATGGGGATGGACTTTGTCTTCTCCCGTACCGGTCCCCTGACAATGGCGCCAAGCCAGCTCGGGGTCTTTTGCAAATCTGATCCAAGCCGCGCGACTGCTAATCTGCAGTATCATGTACAGCCCTTGTCGCTGGATGCCTTTGGCGAGCCGCTGCACAGTTTCGATGCGTTTACCGCTTCCGTCTGCAATCTGCGTCCGGAAAGCCGGGGTAGTGTTCATGTTCGCTCGGCCAGCTTCCGCGATGCCCCTGCGATTGCGCCAAACTACCTATCGGCAGCGGCAGACCGGAAGGTAGCAGCGGATGCCTTGCGCTTGACCCGCGAAATCGTCTCGCAACAGGCGCTGTCACCCTATCGACCGGAGGAATTCCGCCCGGGGCCAGAAATCAATCTCGACGAAGATCTCGCCACCGCAGCCGGAGACATCTCCACCACCATTTTTCACCCCGTTGGAACCTGTAAAATGGGACAAGATCAGCAGGCAGTGGTGGACAGTCATCTCATGGTGCATGGCCTTACGGGCTTGCGTGTTGTTGACGCCTCGGTCATGCCTTCGATCACTTCGGGAAACACCAACTCGCCAACACTGATGATTGCGGAAAGAGCCGCTGAACTCATCACCAAGGCGTGGACCTAATCGAAAAGGGACATCATTCCATGTCAGACGTTGTACTGTTTGAAGAGCGAGAGGCAGCAAACGGCTACATCGGGCGTGCGACGCTCAATCGCCCTGAAAAACTGAACACCTTAACCACCGAAATGATCGCGCTTCTGCATCGTCAATTCGAGGCTTGGGCCGAGGATGACGCGTGTAAGGCCGTTTTCCTCGATGGTGCGGGTGAGAAGGGCTTTTGCGCCGGTGGTGACGTGGTGGCTGTAACGACCGACCAGTCCCCAAATATGGATGTGGGTCGAACGTTCTTTTCGACGGAATATGACCTCAACTATTTCATGCACACCTATCCCAAGCCGCTGCTGGTTTGGGGGGGTGGTATTTGCATGGGCGGCGGGTTTGGTCTGCTGCAGGGGTGCAGTACCCGGATTGTAACGGACACATCTCGTCTCGCCATGCCGGAATGCGCCATCGGCTTTCATCCAGACGTGGGCGGTTCGTGGTTTCTGCAACGTGTTTCAGCCCCTATGGGTGAAGTCATCGCAATCACCGGCGTTCATTTCAGCGGAGCCGATGCTGTTGATCTGGGGCTAGCTGATGTCCTCGTTTCAAACGACAGCAAAGACAGCATTCTTGCGGCACTGGAAGCAACGGAATGGAGCGCGCATGCGCGAGCCAACAAAGCCTTTGCTGAAGCTGCTGTTCGTTCGGTTGCTGGTTCCACGCCGCCGACCGTTACGCGCAAACTGATGCCGCATAGAGATCGTTTGGTTGCTTGTGTCACAACCCCTTATTTTCAGGAACGATTCGATAACCTGGTCGCGCTCAAGGATGATGCAGACCCCTTCCTCAAGCGCGTAGGTGAGGGGACTTCCCACGGCGCGCCGGGTTCTGCATTTGCGGTCATGTCGTTCTTTCAGCGGGTGAAGCACGCTGGTTTGCGAGAGTGTCTGGACGCCGAACTTCAGCTTTCGCTGAACATGCTGGAGCACGGCGATTTCCGGGAAGGCGTTCGGGCGCTTTTGGTGGACAAGGACCGCAATCCGCAGTGGGTCTATAAAGCCATCCGCGATATCGAGATTGAGTGGATTGGCAAAATCCTACCGTAAAGCCACGAAAAAGCCCTCGAAACACAAGGCTTCGAGGGCTTTTCTGTTTTTTTGTTTATGCCGTCTTAGCCCGCGTTTTGCAGAGCATCCTTGAATTCATCCCGCAGGTCAGTTTTCAGGATTTTACCCGTCGCACCATGCGGAATTTCGCTCTTGAACACGATCAGGTCCGGCATCCACCACTTTGCAATTCGCGTGGATAGGTAATCCCGAATGCTGTCTTCGCTGGGTGGATTGTCGTTGTCTTCGGGGACAATGATCAAAACCGGGCGTTCATCCCATTTTGGATGCGCCACACCGATCACCGCCGCTTCTGCAACACCAGCTGCGCCAACAGCTTCGTTTTCCAGATCAATGGAGGAGATCCATTCACCGCCGGATTTGATCACGTCTTTGGAGCGGTCAACCAGTTGCAGGAAGTTGTCCTGATCAATCGTTGCGATATCACCGGTGTAGAACCAGCCGTCCTTGGTGAAAGCCTTTTCGTTGGCGTCGTGGTTGTTGTAGTACCCTGACGTGATCCAAGGACCGCGCACAACCAGATGGCCGCGAGCCTTTCCGTCATGAGCTTGCGGGACTTCATCATCGTCCACGATCTTAATGGCGACGCCCCAGACACGGTGGCCTTGCTTGACCTGAAGGTTGAATTTTTCTTCGTCGTTTGTTGTCTTTTGGACGTGCGGCGGCAGGACGCCAGATGAGCCCAGCGGGCTCATTTCTGTCATACCCCAAGCATGCACAACCTTGGTGCCATAGGTGTCCTGGAACTCCTGAATCATCGCGCCAGGCGCTGCTGAACCGCCAATGATGACGTGGTTCAGGCTATCCAGATTTCCGCCGACTTCGCGCGTATGCTTGAGCAAATTCAGCCAGATGGTGGGGACGCCAGCGGTGTTGGTCACGCCTTCGGCATGGATCAGATTATAGAGGCTCGCGCCATCCAGACCCGGCCCCGGAAGGACCAGTTTTGAGCCTGTCAAAGGTGCGTAGTAAGGCTGACCCCAAGCGTTCACGTGGAACATCGGTACGACAGGCATCAACGTCTCGTTCGCACCAGTACCGGTCACTGATGGTGTTCCGGCCATCAGGGCGTGAAGTACGGTTGAGCGGTGCGTATAGAGCGCACCTTTCGGATTGCCGGTCGTGCCTGACGTGTAGCACAGCGACGAGGCGGCTGTTTCGTCGAACTCTGGCCATTCGTAGTTGCCGTCAAAGCCGCCGATGAAGTCTTCGTAAGCGATGATGTCGAGCGCACTTTCCGGCAGATTGTCTGCCGAGCACAGGGCGACAATCTTTTCCAGCTTGGGACAGTTATCGATGATCTTTTCGATCAGCGGCAGGAACATCGGGTCGGTCAGCAGAATGCGATCTTCAGCGTGGTTGATGATGTAGATCAGCTGTTCTGGAAACAGGCGTGGGTTAATGGTGTGAACCACCGCGCCCATACCGGACACGCCATAGTATGCCTCCAGGTGACGGTGGTCGTTCCATGCCAAGGTTGCGATGCGGTCGGTCATGCCGATTCCGGCGGACTGCAAAGCCTGCGCAAGCTGCTTGGCGCGTTGGTTGATCTCACGATAGGTGTGACGCACCACACCTTCACCGGCGACCACGGATACGACTTCTGAGCCACCGTAGACGTCTGCGCCGATCTGGATCAGCGAAGAAATCATCAATGGCGCGTCTTGCATCAGGCCTTTCATGGCACTCTCCTTAAAGTCTCACTTTTTGCGCTTTTCGTTCCTAAACACAGCAAAACAGGCTTGCGCCCTATCTTTTGGATGGGGCCAAGACTGGATGTGTATTCTGGCCTTCAAGCGAAGGTGATTATTCTCCCCGCGTTCAACGTAGAACGCTTTACTGACAAGTTTGGCGCGGAAGTCGGGTCAGGGCAAGACTAAGCTTGAATTTTATGTGTCGCTAACCAAAGGCTCCAAAGCCGCTCTGAATGCTGGGGGCAGGGCGGCTGGTCGGTGGTCCTTTGCGCCGACGTAGACATGCACAAAATGTCCCTGCGCTGCGGCCAGTTCACCATCATTGGCAAAGAGGCCGACCTCATAGCGAACTGAAGAAGTGCCGATCCGGGTAACTCGGATACCCGCGTTGACGGTGTCGGGAAAGGCGATGGGTGAAAAGAACTGGCAGCCAGTCTCAACGACCAATCCCACAGTTTCACCGTCACGATAATCCAGTACACCTTGAGCCATCAAATAGCCGTTCACAGCGGTATCGAAGTAGGAATAATAAACAACGTTGTTTACGTGCCCATAGACGTCGTTATCCATCCACCGGGTCGAGATGGTTTGAAAAACCGGGTAATCACTGCGCGTATGTGGTTGCTGGCGAGCCAAGGTTCTATCCTTCGACGGTCAAAACGATTTTGCCGATATGATCGCCGGCTTCCATCATGGCATGGGCATCGGCGGCCTGCTCCATTGGAAAAGTCGCATGAATGACGGGCTTTATCGTGCCGTTATTCAGAAACGGCCAAATGTCGGTATTCAACCCGGCCGCCAATGCGTCCTTGGCCTCGATTGACTGAGGGCGGAGCGTGGAACCGGTAAAAGTCTGCCGCTTCAGCATGGCTTGCATGGCGTGGAAACGGGCATCAGTACCACCCTGCACCGCGATCATGACCAATCGACCATCCACGGCGAGGCACTTCTGTCCGCGAGCGATATAGTCCCCCGCAACCATGTCCAGAATGACATCTGCACCCTTGCCGTCGGTAAGTTCCAAAACCGTGTCTTCCCACGGCGTGTCGCGATAGTTCAGAGCGTGGTCAGCGCCAAGGTTGATACAGGCTTCTGCTTTGTCTGCATTCCCAACAGTAACAATGACTTTAGCCGCACCCAGAGCCTTGGCCATTTGGATTGCTGTTGTACCGATACCCGACGAACCACCGTGAATCAGCACAGTTTCGCCTTTGCTCAAGCGTCCCCTGACAACCATGTTTCCGTAGACCGTAAAGAACGTCTCCGGCAAAGCCGCGGCTTCAATCGCTGAAAAACCTTCTGGCCAAGGCAAAGCATGACGCCAGGGAACGGCGACATATTCTGCATAGCCACCACCCGGACAGAGCGCGGTCAGCCGCTGCCCCAGCAGCGCGGGCGGAACATCAGCGCCCACGTCATAGACAGTCCCAGCAGCCTCCAGCCCCGGCAGATCACTTGCCCCCGGCGGCGGGTTGTATAACCCCCGACGCTGCATCACGTCGGGCCGATTTATTCCGGCTGCGGCCACTTTCAAAATGAGTTCGCCCGGACCCGCTTGGGGAATGGGTCGAGATGCAGGAACCAGGACTTCGGGCCCACCATGTTGGCTGATTTCGATAACTCTCGCGTTGGGCAAAACCCTGATCCCCCGAATGATTAATTCATACAACGAAGGCTAACGGCACCTCGTTTGCAAGGTCTGTATTCAATTTTATAAAAGATCATGGTGCTAGGCATAATGAAAAGGATTTTGCTTGGATTTTCGCTATTGGCGACGACATTCCTCGCTGCTTGCGGTCATTCAGACCGATTTGTGCTGATAAACCCGCAGGTTAATCCGTCAGCGCCGCAGTTTTCGATGTCCGATATCCCGTACTACGAAAAGCCGAAATTTATTAATGTTGCAGCGGATGAGCGTTTGTCCGGCGTTGAAATCAGTCTTTTGCTACGCGGTCAGACGATCATTTCACGGTCCGTCGACGAAACAGCGGCGATGCAATATTCCTTCTTCAAGCGTGACGGTCTTCTGGCCATTAATCCGCGCCCGGGCCGACTGGTGCTTGGACGCTGGCGTATTGAGCAGGATCAGCTTTGCTACGAATTGGGAGAGGACCAGTTCTGTTCGGCTCTTTACCGCTCTACGGCTCAGGCCAATGGCGTTCATGTGTACTACTTTGCACGCATTGAGGACGGTATTCGGCCAACGGTGTTTATCGATGATATTCAGTCCGGCGACACGATTCCCATCGAGCGGTTGCCCAAGGCCGTCTAGAATCATCCCTGAATCATCAGGATTCCATAGGAAAAAGGACTTTGAGTATCGGCTCATGGTCCTTTTTTCGTTTATGGTTCCTATGCGGCTTTGACCATGCGTCCATGATTTGCGACCATGAAGCCAATGGGCTATGAAATAGCCTTGTAACAAACGTTTCAATCTATGGAGACTTGCTGATGGCTGGTGTTCGCCTCGAGAAAGCCGTTAAAGAATACGGCGCGTCCCGCGTAATCCACGATGTGGACCTACAAATCGATGATGGTGAGTTCGCTGTTTTCGTCGGCCCTTCTGGCTGTGGTAAGTCAACCCTTCTGCGCATGGTTGCGGGATTGGAAGACATTACCGACGGTAAACTGTTCATCGGCGATCAGGAAATGAATGCCGTCCCTCCGGCAAAGCGCGGTATTGCGATGGTGTTCCAGTCCTACGCCCTGTACCCGCACCTGACGACGTTCGAGAACATGGCCTTTGGTCTTCGCTTGGCCAAGCGCCCAAAGGCAGAGATCGAAGAACGCGTGATGCGCGCCGCTGGTATCTTGCAAATCGAAGAGTTGCTGCAGCGGAAGCCAAAGGATATGTCGGGTGGCCAGCGTCAGCGTGTGGCCATTGGCCGTGCGATTGTGCGAAATCCCGAAGTGTTCCTGTTCGACGAACCGCTTTCGAACCTCGATGCAAAGCTGCGGGTTCAGATGCGTCAGGAACTTGCTGAACTGCACTCTCAGCTGAAGACCACCATGATCTACGTAACCCACGATCAGGTCGAGGCCATGACCATGGCTGACAAGATCGTTGTGCTGCGCGCTGGTCACGTGGAGCAGGTGGGTGCACCGCTCGACCTGTACCACCGTCCGGCCAACAAGTTCGTGGCAGGCTTCATTGGTTCTCCGGCCATGAACTTTGTTTCCGGTGTTGTTGCCGAGGGCGGTGACAAGCAGGCAAAAGTCAAGTTGGACAGCGCTTCTGACGACATCATCGTGCCATTGGCACGCCCAATCCAGTCAGGTGAGAAAATTTCGCTTGGTTTGCGTCCAGAACACACGGCACTGGTTGACAACAGCCCACTAAAAGGCACCGTGACGGTTGTGGAGCGTCTTGGCTCCGTATCTTTCGCGTACGTTAAAGTTGGCGATTCAACCTTCACCGTTCAGGCCGAAGGGTCTGAAGTCATTACTCCAGGCGCTCAGGTTGGCATCGATCTGCCTGCCAATCGCCTGCACATGTTCGGGGCGGACGATGTTAGCGTAACGGCTGGCACGGCCTAAGCCTAACTCCGGCCCACAACTAAAAAAATGAAAGCGCCCCCTCACCAAGGGCGCTTTCAAGAGACAAAGCAAAATATAGAGATAGGGTCCTCGAGAGATGTCGAAGATCATTGTTGTCGACCCGTTTGACTATGTCGTCTTTGGCGGCACTGGCGACCTTGCGAAACGGAAACTGTTTCCGGCGCTTTATCACCGTGAGTTGGACGGTCAGCTGCCTGACGACGCGCGAATTATAGGCGTCGCCCGGTCTGCGCTCACCAGCGAGGAATTCCGTGGCCAGGTTGAGGCCGGTCTGCGCGAGTTCGTACCGGCTTCTGACCTTGATGACGCGTTGATTGCCAAGTTCATCGCGCGCTTCTTTTACCAGTCCAACGATGCCTTTACCGTGGGCGGCTACAAGAAGCTCAAAGAAACATTGGATGAGTACCCTGATCGGGTGCGCGTCATCTATCTTGCCACGCCTCCTTCGTTGTTTGGACCCGTGTCTGCCTTCCTCGCCGAAGTTGGGCTGAATGGTCCCCGTGATCGTCTCGTGCTGGAAAAACCCCTGGGGCATGACCTGGCCTCCAGTCAGGAAATCAACGCAGACGTCGCCAAGGCCTTTGACGAAGACCATGTTTACCGGATCGATCATTATCTGGGTAAAGAGTCTGTTCAGAACCTCATGGCGCTGCGGTTTGGCAATGTGCTTTTCGAAAGCATCTGGTCCAACGCGGTCGTTGACCACGTGCAGATAACCGTAGCCGAAGATATCGGTGCGGGCGACCGGGCGGCCTATTACTCAAAGTCCGGTGCTTTGCGCGATATGGTCCAGAACCATCTGGCCCAGCTTCTGTGTCTCACAGCCATGGAGGCACCAGCCAGTATGGATGCAGACAGTGTGCGGGATGAAAAGCTGAAGGTTCTTCGTTCCCTGCGTCCTTTCACTGCGCAAGACCTGAAAACCGATGTGGTTCGAGGGCAGTACGCAGCAGGGGCCATCGGCGGGGAATCCGTGCCGGGCTACGCGACTGAGTTGGGCGAACCGACCAAGACCGAGACCTATGTCGCGCTGAAAGCGCACGTGGATAACTGGCGCTGGGCCGGCGTGCCGTTTTACCTTCGTACGGGCAAGCGTCTCCCCGTTCGTTCCTCCGAGATCGTCATTCGGTTCAAGGCAATCCCGCACTCGATTTTCCGACCTTACACAACGGATGAAGCGACCCCAAACCGGCTGGTCATTCGCTTGCAGCCTGATGAGGGTGTGAGCCTGCGACTGATGACCAAAGACCCGGGACCGGGCGGAATGCGGCTGCGAGCGGCCAGTCTGGATCTGTCCTTCAAAGATGAATTCGAGCTTGAGCGCTTTCCGGATGCTTACGAGCGGCTATTGCTGGATGTCGTGCGCGGTAACCGGACCTTGTTCATGCGCCGTGACGAGCTTGAGGCTGCATGGGAGTGGGTGACGCCGATTTTGGATCACTGGGCGGCGTCAGACGAAGAGCCCAAGCCCTATCAGTCAGGAAGTTGGGGTCCAACCGCTGCGGCCATGATGATGGATCGCGACGGGCGTTCCTGGCACGAAGACATGAAATAGAGACACGCCATGATTCTCGCTGAACACCTCTATGCCTCGTCCGACATTCTGGCGGAACGATTGGCTTGGAACACTGCCAAATCTCTGATCGACGCCATTGCCGAACGTGGCGAAGCGCGTTTGCTGGTTTCTGGAGGCTCCACGCCGAAAAAGTTCTTTGCTGCGCTGTCGCAACAGTCGCTCGCTTGGGAGCGCGTGACCATTGGTCTGGTCGATGATCGCTGTGTTGAGAGTTTTGACCCCAATTCGAACGCCAAGCTGGTGGGTGAAAACCTGCTGGTCGGTGAGGCTTTTGCTGCAACTTTCCAGCCGCTGTTTGACCCTGAACTGGGCGTTGAAAAGTCTGCTGAATGGGCAAATGGTGCTGCACAGCGACCGGATATCGTCGTTCTGGGGTTGGGTGGCGATGGCCACACGGCCAGCCTGTTTCCCGGCTCTCCCCAGCTCGAACAGGGCTTGAGCGCAGGCGCGCCAAGTGTTCTGGCTGCTGAACCGACAATGGAACCTCTGGTCACTCGTTTGACATACTCCGGCCCATTTCTGGCGCAATCGCCGCGCGTTTTCCTGCACTTCGAAGGCGCAGGGAAGCGGGTTGTTTACGAAGAAGCACGCGCCAAGGACCAGCCCTCGACCACGCCGATTTCCTGGTTCCTGCATCATCCTGATTGCCCGGTCGAAACTTACTGGGCGCCTTGAAAGCCCAAGCATAAGGGCTGCTAAACTGAAAGATTGGACCATGACAAAGCTGAACCCCACCATTCAAGCCGTCACGGATCGTATCATTGAGCGCTCGGCACCGACCCGTGCCGCTTATCTGGAACGCATCGAGGCCGCGCGTCGAAACAAGCCGCACCGCGCCGAACTGTCCTGCGGCAACCTTGCGCACGGTTTTGCGGCCTGCGGGATGGATGAGAAGAAAGCGCTGGCCAAAACCGACCAACCCAATATCGGGATCGTCACTGCCTACAACGACATGTTGTCTGCGCATCAACCGCTCAAAGACTACCCGGACATGATCAAGGCGACTGCCATTGCAAACGGCGGCGTGGCACAGGTCGCTGGCGGCGTTCCGGCCATGTGTGACGGGGTAACCCAGGGTCAGCCAGGGATGGAACTGTCGCTCTACTCTCGTGATGTTATCGCCATGGCAACAGCCGTCGCGCTGTCTCACAACATGTTCGACGCGGCAATGTTTCTGGGCACGTGTGACAAGATTGTTCCGGGACTGGTGATCGGCGCATTGTCGT
>JBMTIF010000013.1:0-13251 GCA_049437045.1 Alphaproteobacteria bacterium
AGCAGGCGCGCCGTCGTCCTCGGACCACGGAATGTAGGCGGCTTCGAAGGCCGGATCAGCCAAAGCAACCGACCGCGCAACGCCATCACAATCGCGCTCGTAGAAATTCGGGTAGGACTCATAGAGCTGTGCCGTTGCTTCAGCCACGTTGTCACCAACCGGGTTCAGAGCCGCGCCCGTTTGATACGCGGCAAGCTGCACCTGAATGGATTTTTCCAGATAGAACATGACGTTAAAGGCGTGACCGGGGTTCACGCCAACGGTCAGCAATCCGTGGTTCCGCAGGATCAGCGCCTCGTGCTCACCCAAATCCCGCTTGAGCCGCGGGCCTTCATCGGCATCGAGCGCAATCCCTTCGTACTCATGGGCCGGGCAGCGGTTGTAGAAGCGCACGGAATGCTGGGTCAGCGGCTGGATCTCAACATCCTTGAGCGCGGAAAACGCCATGCCAGCGACCGTATGCGTATGCAGCACCGAGCCAACATCAGGCCGACCTTGCAGGATCGCTCCGTGGATGGTCAGCCCCGCCGGGTTCGCCGGCGGCTGTGCACCCCCTACTGGGGTTCCGTCCAGATAGACCTTCACCAAGCTGTCCGGCTTCATTTCATGGAAATGCACGCCCAACTCGTTGATGAGGTATTGATCGTCAGTCCCCGGCACGCGGCAGGAAATATGGGTCGAGCTCAGGTCCGTCCACCCTTCCATCGCACAGGCGCGGTAGCACGCAGCCAACTGAAGACGCGCCTGCGCCTCATCGGATGGCGTGTAGCGGCTTGGCTTCATGTTATCGATGGCTGCGCTCATGGTCTCAAATCTCCCTCACAAGACTGCGCGCAGCATGCCGCCAGTCGCAAACGGGTGCAAGCGTGTGAAACAGGACTTTCACTGTCGTTTAGAGGGGCTTAATCATCACCGCGCAGGACACGCGCCTTGCGTCGGTCCCAATCGCGCTGCTTGATCGCGTCGCGCTTGTCGTATTGCTTTTTGCCGCGAGCCAACCCGAGCTCCAGCTTGGCCCGACCACGTTCGTTGAAATACAGAACCAGCGGAATGACCGTCACGCCTTTGGTCTTCAGCTTGCCGAGAATCTTGTTGATCTCACGCTTCTTGAGCAGCAGCTTGCGGTTTCGCACAGGTGGATGGTTGAAGCGATTACCCTTGTCGTACTCTTGGATATTCGCACCGGTCCAATACATTTCGCCATTGATTTCAGTGGCATAGCTCTCGCCAATCGACGCTCTTCCGGCACGCAGGGCTTTGACCTCTGTGCCAGTCAGCGCGATCCCAGCCTCCATCACCTCGTCGATGAAGTACTCGTGCCGCGCCTTGCGATTCTGAGCGATGATCTTGCGCGCCATAGCGCTCTGAGGCTCCTATCCCAGCGTCAAACAGCCCTAGAGCAGGCCAACCTTCATCATGGCGTCTTTGACGGCGTCCTTGGTGGATTGCTGCAAAGGCACCAGCGGCAGGCGCAAGCCCGGCTCAATCATGCCAAGCAGTTCCAGCGCGTATTTGGATGGAACGGGATTGCTTTCGATGAACAGCGCGTGGTGAAGCGGCATGAGGCGGTCGTTGATTTCCTGCGCCTTGGCCCGGTCACCCGCCGCCCATGCCGCATGAAAATCAGCACAAAGGCGCGGCGCGACATTGGACGCCACAGAGATACAGCCGTGCCCACCAGCGCCCATGAACGGCAGGATAGACGCGTCTTCGCCAGAGAGTTGGATGAAGTCTGGCCCCGAAGCCAAGCGCTGGTCGATCGGACGCACCAGATCAGCGGTAGCATCCTTCACACCCACAATACGCTCCAGCTTCGACAGCTCCGCCATTGTTTCAACGCTCATGTTGATCACGGAACGACCGGGAATGTTGTAGATGATGATCGGCAGCTTGGTCGCGTCATGGATGGCGCGGTAGTGGTGCAGCAACCCGACTTGCGTCGGCTTGTTGTAATAGGGCGTAACAACCAGCAGCGCATCAGCCCCCGCGGCTTGCGCGGCAAGGCTCAGCGAAACCGCTTCTGCCGTGCTGTTCGAACCCGTACCTGCGATCACAGGCACACGACCCGCCGCAACTTCCACACACTGGGAAATGACTTTTTCGTGCTCGTCGTGGGACAAGGTCGCCGACTCGCCCGTGGTACAAACTCGAACAAAGCCTTGCGTGCCGTTTTCAATTTGCCATTCCACGAATTTGGCAAACCGAACCTCATCAACTGCGCCGTCGCGAAGCATTGGGGTCACAAGTGCGGTAATTGAGCCGCGAATTCGATCTGCAGTCATGGCAATTCCGTTTATCTCTGTCTCAATCTTGACGAATGAACCCTTTAATTAGGGGTGAAGTGCGTCATTGCAAAGGAAATGTTGGCATGGTTCCGCGCAACTGTGCGTTACGACCAACGATGGCGTCCATAATTCAGTCCTCTGGGAAAGCAGGACAAAGCGGCGGTTAGATGACGGGTAATTCAGGACAGGACGATCTGCGAGAGCGCGTGGCGGGGCTGATGACAAGCCCGTGGGTACCGGTTGCCGCAGCTTGCGTGTTCCTGATCGCCATTATCTTCGCACTTTTGTCAGTCCTGCTGAACAATCGAAACGATGGCCAACAGGAAGCGCTGACAGCCGTTATCAAAGCGGCGCGTGCCGGAAATCATGTTCAGGCCTCTCAGCTTGCCTTTTCGCTCAAACGTCCGCCCGAAGGCCTGCCCAAACTGCTGCAATGGTTCTACTTCGTGGACTCTCGCACACCGCTGGAAAGCATCGATCTGGGCGAGTTGGACGACTTTTTGAACAGCAACAGCCACTGGCCCGGCACCAAGACCATGGAAATCAAGCGTGAGCGGCTGCTGTCCGAGGTCAAAACCCCGGCTGAGATGCTGGAATACTATGCTGAATTCAAACCAACGACCGAGGCCGGTCGTCGTCGCGCCTTGCAGGCTCAATTACAGGCCGGTGATTTCGAAGGCGCGGTGGATGATATCCGGCGGCAGTGGGCGTCCAAGCGCTTTGCGTTCCAGGATGAACTGGCCTTTGAGCGTGCCTTTGGGGACCATCTGCGTGAGGAAGACTACCGGGCACGCGTGGCCCACCTGCTCATGGGACAGCAACGTGCCGACGCACGACGCTACTACAGCAAACTGAACGAGGAATGGCGGACATTTGCCGAAGCGCTAGACGCGCACATCGGCGGGGACAGCACCCTCATGGAAGCCCTGCCCCCGAGCTTCCAGCGCCATCCGGCCTTTGTGCTGCCTGAAGTGCTGGCGCTGGATGCGGCGGGTGAGAACGACGAGGCACAAGCCGCCCTTGCCCGCATTCCGCCGGAACTGCGTTTGCCAGAATTGGAATGGCGCGCCCGGCACATCCTGATCCGACAGGCGCTGAAAGAGCAGAAGTTCGACCTTGCCCTTGGTCTGGCCCAGCGGCATGGGCTGGAAATCGGCGACGATCGAGCGGAGGCTGAATGGATGAAGGGCTGGATCGCTCTGACCCGCCTCGGACTACCGCACCCGGCGCAAGAGGCTTTTGAGCGTTCACTGGCTTCCGCTGAAGATCTACGGCTACAGGATCGCGCCCGCTATTGGCTGGCTCAGGCCATGCGTGCCCGCGGGCTGACAGCCAAGGCAGATTTGCAACTCGAAGCTTGTGCCGCCCATGTCCATACCTTCTATGGTCAGGCTTGTCTGAGCGATTTGGGACGCAAGCTGTTCGAGACGGACTTTCCCCGTACCAACGTCAAAAAAGGCCTCACCTCGACCCAGCTTCAGGAACTGAAGTTCTGGGCAACGACCTTATGGGGCATGAACATTGATTCGCTGGCGGAACGCTTTGTTTTCGCCATGGGCAGCGCGGCGCAAACACCCGATGACTTTGCCGCTTTAGTCGCTTTAGCACGGGAAAACAGCAAGCAAAGTATTACCCTTATCATGGCACGCAATGCCGCCGAGCGAGGGCTATACGACCTTGAATCACTGCTGCCGAAACTAACAATTCAACCAGCACGAGGCCTACGCGTCGACGAAGCTCTGGTTCACGCCATAGCGTGGCAGGAGAGTAAGTTTAAGACCGCAGCCGTGAGCCGGTCCGGTGCCTTGGGTTTGATGCAAATCCTGCCTGCAACAGCCGAAGCCATGGCCGCCCGCCACGACCTGGAATTCAGCGAAGAAGCCCTGACCCGGGACGCGCGCTATAACCTCACCTTGGGTGCGGCCTATATGCAGGACTTGCAACGTCGCTTCAAAGACGCAGACCTTCTCGCCATTGCGTCCTACAACGCCGGTCCGGGAAACACGCGCCGGTGGATGCGGGAATTCGGGGATCCACGCACCAACGCGATCGAACCTCTGGTGTGGATGGAGAGCATCTCCTTTGGCGAGACACGCGATTACGCGCGGCGGGTGACAGCACTTTATAACCTGTACCGCGCACGTTTCGCCAATGGTCCCGTTGAAATCCTGATGCCGCGCCATCTGCTCGGATCACGCAGTTAGTGATCTTGCACGGGTTTTTGGTTTGGATTGCATGCTTCGGTCTCGACTTTGACGTAAAATCACTCCAGCTTCTGATCCGAAAAGCCAACTGATTGACCGCGAGCCATCCCGCATGACACCCACCGTCGCTTCTCTGCCCGTTTCCTATCAGGACGTAGCAACCGCTGCAGACCGCATCCGCGCTCTGGTGGTAGAAACACCACTGCTCGAAGTGACGGAGCTGTCTGAGGCCATTGGAGGCCGCTTCTTCGTCAAATGCGAAAACCTGCAGCGCACGGGTTCATTCAAACTCCGGGGTGGCATGAATGCGCTGGCGTCGTTGTCGCCGGAAGACCGAGCCAAGGGCGTTGTGGCCTATTCCAGCGGAAACCATGCCCAGGGCGTTGCCGCAGCCGCGCGTCACTTTGGGGTCAAAGCCACCATCATCATGCCCGAAGACGCACCAGTCATTAAGAAGGCCAATACGGAGGCCTTGGGTGCCACCGTCGTCACCTATGACAGGTATTCTGAAAGCCGCGAAGAACTGGGACAGAAAATTCAGGCTGAAACCGGCGCCATGCTGATCCCGCCCTATGACTATATTCCGACCATGCTGGGACAGGGAACAGCCGCAATCGAAGTTACCAACCAGTTGCGAGCAAGGGGTTTAGCGCTCGATACGGCCATCATTTGCTGCGGCGGCGGCGGTCTGTCTGGCGGCAGCGCGCTTGTGTTCAACACGACATTCCCTGATGCCACCGTCTGGGCTGCTGAACCGCGAACGCACGACGATACCGGACGAAGCCTGATCGCGGGTGAGCGTCTCGAAAATGATCCCGACGCCCGCTCCATCTGCGATGCCATTGTGACACCTACGCCGGGCGAAGTTACCTTCCCGGTTTTGCAGGCATGCGGCGCTCAAGGGCGGTCGGCCACCGATGATGATGTTCTGGAAGCCATCGCCTATGGCGCAAACCGCCTGAAGCTGGTGATTGAACCGGGCGGCGCGATTGCTCTGGCTGTCGCGCGAACACACCTTGACGAGCTGAAAGGTCAAACAGTCGTTACTTATCTGTCCGGTGGCAATATTGATCCCTCGATGCTAGCGAAAGCACTCGCTCACGCTAGCAACAAGGTCTAACTCAGGCAGCGAAGCCGACTTCTTCGTCTTCCAACTCACCTTCTTTCAGGTTCAGCGCGCGGATCAGGGAATAAACCCCATCCTTGATCGACTGATCCTTGATCGCCCCATAGTGGTGAACAAGGCGTAACTCGCGCTCACTGAGTGCCGTTGGAGCCACTTGCGCCCGAGCATGCAGGTCGTTGCGCAAGTTGGTGATACTTGCGATGTCGTCCGCCATGCCTTCGAAGAAGTAGGCCACGTCGACACCGACGATCCTACCGATCTCCCATAGGCGAGAAGACGACATACGATTCATGCCTTTTTCATATTTTTGTACCTGCTGGAAAGACAAACCCAAAGCATTTGCCATGTCTTCCTGCGTAATTCCCAGACTAATTCTTCTTTGGCGTAGACGCTGCCCTACAAAAACGTCTACCGGATGAATATCCTTAGCCATCGAGGTTCCCCGCTTGCTTAAAACAAAAAGAAGCACCACCGATTTTGTTTTCGCGAAATTGTTTGTTTAAACAATTTACGGTTTTGTTGTCCCCCTTAAGACAGCTCCACCCTAATTTCGCGCTTTGTAATAAGTTGTGCCTACGTTTATGCGGTAAAGCATAGTTAAATAGGCGTCTAGTGTATTATTCTTAACTTTAATTCCAATTCCATATTAATTTTTGTTCATATGTTTTATATTTAATCACTTCCCATTTTCATAACTTAAAGTATTTTATGTTTATTTTTCATCATTTCGATACTTTAGTTTCATTTATGGAATCACGTGAACATCAAACTATTTTCTGCGAAATTGTATGGTTTCAATCCGAAAAGTAATCAAGATAAGTTATTAATTAGAGAATTTCGTTCAGAATTGCGTTTTTTAATAGTTTATATTTATATGAATGCTCGTTTTTTGCATAATTGAGTACACTAGGTTGCCCAGAATCCGCCCCAACGCGGATCTCCATAGTGAGAGGAATTTCTCCCAAAATCTTGATTCCCTTCTGAGCTTCCAGTTTGGCTCCTGCACCCTGCCCAAAGATATTGTGAATTTTTCCGCAATTATCGCACATGAAACCGGACATGTTTTCCACCACCCCTAGTATCCTTGTTTGAACTTTTTCGAGCATTGAGACGCCTTTCAGGACATCAATCATGGCCAAGTCCTGCGGAGTGGTAACAATGATTGCAGAATCAAGCGCGCTCTGCTGTGCCAGTGAAAGTTGTATGTCGCCCGTACCTGGCGGCAAATCCACGATCAGCACGTCCAGCCCTTTGCCTCCTCCCCAAAGGGTCGAACCATAGAGCTGAAAAAGTGCATTTTGCACCATCGGCCCACGCCAAACGGTGGCGCTGTCTTGTGGGACCAGAAAACCGATGGACATCAATTCCAGTCCATGAGCCTTCAACGGGATCATCCGTTTCTGGTCATCAAGGTCAGGCTTGGCATCAGAACCAAGCCCTGAGAGCAATGGCACGCTTGGCCCATAAATGTCTGCATCGAGGATCCCGACGCTCAAACCGTCCTGAGCCATGGCAACAGCAAGGTTGTAGGCAGTTGTGGACTTGCCGACCCCACCTTTCCCAGATGCAACGCCCAGAACGTGCTTGGCCGGGCGCGGCAGGTTGGCATTACTGGGCGCACGGCGCTCAGGTTCCGCCGGCGCGCTCTGTGGTGCGGGCTTGGCCTGGGTTTGAGTGGTCGTGATGATCTGTGTGGCCGTTACCCCGGGCACGGCCTTGAGTGCGTCTTCGACCGCTGCCTTCAGTGGCACCAATGCATTCGCTCGATCAGCTGGTGCTTCCAACACCAAACGGACCAAACCTTTGTCCTCCACCAAACCCTGAACATAGCCTGCGTCAACCAAGCCCTGTCCATCTGGAGCCTTGATGCGGTTCAATACGTCGCGTACCTGATCAAGCATGATCACCCTCGTGTAATGGAAATCAGTCTGCAGTGACTATAGAACGACCGGCAAAAGAAGGTATGAGCAGCCCGGCAGAGCAGCCAAACGCTGCTGTGCCAGTTGTCATTGGTCTTGCCGGCTGGTCAGGCAGTGGCAAGACGACGCTAGCGCTTACCCTGATCCACCTGCTGAAACAGCGCGGCCTGAAGGTCGCAACGATCAAGCACGCCCACCATTCCTTTGATGTTGATGTTCCGGGCAAGGACAGCCACGCCCATAGAGAGGCTGGTGCAGATGAAGTGCTGGTGGCTTCAAATCAGCGCATCGCGCACATGGTTGAGGATCCCTTGCCCACCGAAGACGACCGCCGCGACCTGCCCGACCTGTTGGCCCGGCTGGGGTCAGTGGACGTCGTGCTGGTCGAAGGGTTCAAGAATGGCACTCACGCCAAGCTGGAAGTCTATCGGCCAGAAGTCGGCAAGCCCCGCCTGTACGGGACTGTACCGAATATCATCGCGCTGGCGACCACAGGCGACATGAGCCGTCATCCAGAACCGAACGGGTTGCCCGTGTTTGACCTCGACACTGTCGAGGCTTGGCTGGACAACCTTTTGACGCTGTTCCGTTAAGCGGATTTCAGCATCCCCTCTTCGACGCCGTGACGACCGAGAAAGCTGCGGATATTCCGGATGGCTTGACGAATGCGGTGGGTGTTCTCCACCAGTCCCAGCCGCACAAAGCCTTCGCCGTCTTCACCGAAACCAACGCCCGGAGACACGGCAACGTCAGCCTCTTGCAGCAGCAACTTGGCGAAGTTCATCACGCCCATTTCCTTGAACTGATCCGGGATTGGCGCCCAGACAAACATGGTCGCAGGTGGTGAAGGACACTTCCAACCGCTGGCGTTCAGTCCGTCGACCAAAACGTCACGTCGCTCTTTATAGAGTGCTCGCATGTCATCGATACAATCTTGCGGACCGTTGAGAGCCGCCGTTGCGGCCACCTGAATGGGCGTAAAGGCACCGTAGTCGAGGTAGGATTTCACCCGGCCCAAAGCAGCAATCAACTGCTTATTCCCAGCGGCAAAACCAACACGCCAACCGGGCATGTTGTAGGTCTTGGACATCGAGGTGAATTCGACCGTGATGTCCTTCGCACCGGGGATTTGCAGCACCGAAGGCGGTGGGTTCCCGTCGAAGTAAACTTCTGCGTAAGCAAGGTCGGACAAGATGTAGATGCCGTGATGGCGGCAGAAATCGACGATCTGACCGTAAAATTCCAAATCCACGACTTCAGCAGTGGGATTGGAGGGATAGTTGATCACCACAGCCACGGGCTTTGGTACAGAAAACTCGACAGCCCGCTTGAGCCGCTCAAAGAACTCTTCGCCCGATGACGCTGTTGGCAGATACCGCAGCGACGCGCCAGCGATGATGAAGCCAAAAGCATGGATGGGGTAAGACGGATTTGGGACGAGGATCGTATCGCCCGGTGAGGAAATCGCCGTTGCGAGGTTTGCCAGCCCTTCCTTGGACCCCAAGGTCACGATGGCTTCGGTCTCGGGGTCAATATCCACGCCGAAACGCCGCTCGTAGTAGCCGGACAAGGCCTTACGCAGCCCAGGGATCCCCCGCGATGTCGAATACCGGTGCGCGCGGGGGTTGTGCAGCACTTCCTGCATCTTTTCGAGGATGTGTGTAGCGGGTGGCTGGTCCGGATTGCCCATTCCAAAGTCGATGATGTCATCACCTTTCGCACGGGCGGCTTGCTTGAGTGCGTTCACCTCAGCGAAGACATAAGGCGGCAAGCGGCGGATGCGGTAAAAGTCGTCATTCATCGGATTTTATCCCAAACAATAATGTTTGAACCCACATCACGGGATAAAATCTCGCAAATCAAGAAAATTCGCGCGCATTCCTGCTCACAGGATTTCACGGTTCTGCGGATTAGGATGGATTAATTCTGGCCCAGCAGGCTTGAACCACGGGTCAGCAGCCGCTCGGGGATCTTGATGAAGATTTCGACGCGACGATTGCCTTGGGATGTCATCCCGTTGACCTCAGCCCAGACGGGACGCAAATCACCAAACCACTCGATTTGGATCCTTCCAGCCGGAACACCCATCTCGACAAGCTTGGCCTTTACAGCCTCAGCGCGAGACTTCGACATGGCCAGGTGGAAGTCGCGGTGCGCCTGTGTTCGGGTGAAACGGTAGCCGTTGGTGTGGCCGTGCAGAATCAGGCTTTGGTTATTCTGGATGGCAACAGCCGCAATTGGTCGCAGAATTTCCAGTTCACGCGGTCCAAGCTCCGCCGATTCAGGTTCAAAGTAGACAATCGACACAGGATCACCGACCGAAATGTCAAAGAACAGATCGGCGAGAGACGATGGCTGCTTGGTCGGCCCACTGGTCACTTCGACCTCCGGCGGCATTTCCAGCAACGCCTGAAGCTCCGCCCGCTCCTGCATCTTCTGCAATTGCTCTGCCCGGCGCGCTTCGAACTCTTCGCGTGCCTGGCGCATTGCTTCTTCACGTTCGCGCTCTTCTTTGGCTTTGCGCGCCCGGTCTAGGGCGTCCTGCGCGATTTGCTCTTCGATGCCGAAGAACACGTCAGTTTCCTGCTGCCGGACCAGCAGCGCTGATGCCAGATCGTTATTGAGCGCAAGCTTCGTGAATTCCTGCGTGCTCCGGGTCTCAGATATCGCTCGCGGAGGCATGACAGGCTGCGCCAGCATCGGGTTGAAATCGGCCGCTATGATTGCCCCGTCGTTGGGCAAGGCCTGAAAGTCATTGTAGAGCCGCTTGGTTTCGCGCGACACCGCACGCGAACGCGGCTTATCCCCGGGAATGGATGCCAGATCAGGATAAGGATCAACAAACAGGACTTCGTCATCACGCCCGGGCAAGTCACCACAGGCCGCCAAGCCCGCTGTCCCCGCCAGCAATCCAATCGTGAGCCAATGACTGAGTTTCATGCGAAAATCTTCAGTATCCCGGTTCTTCGCCAATGAGGCTTAATGCGCAACCATGATGGCGAAATTGAGTAGTGTCCTGAGCACAGGGTTTAAGGAAAGGCACTGACAAGGTGAAGTCCCGTTGTCTCCTCAAGGCCAAATGCCACGTTAAAATTCTGAAAAGCCTGCCCTGATGAGCCCTTTGTCAGGTTATCGATGGCAGAAAGCAGGATAAATGACCCATCCCGACGGTCTGCTTTCAGGTCAACCAAAACGCGGTTGGTGCTCCGAACGAATCGTGTAGCCACGGGTGTAGCCCCCTGAGCCTGCACAACAAAAGCCTCACGCTCGGCAAAATCGCGCAAAACAGCTTGTGCTTCGTCGATGGTGGCCCCAGGCGCCAGCTCTCCATAAACCGTCGAAAGGATCCCCCGGTTCATAGGCAGGAGGTGGGGTGTAAACGATGCTTTCACCGCCGTTCCTGCTCGCAGCGACAACTCCTGATCCAACTCAGCCGTATGCCGATGCGAGGCAACGCCATAGGCATGGAAGCCTTCGGACACTTCAGAATGGCTCAACGCCTCGCTCGATTTTCGCCCTGCGCCGGTCGTACCGGACTTTGAGTCCGCAATAATTCGGCTGGGGTCAATCAGGCCGGCATTCTGCAGCGCCAGCAGGGGCACCAGAATACTGGTCGGGTAGCAACCCGGACAGGCAATGATCGGCGCATCCTTGATATCGCTGCGATAGTGCTCGGTCAGGCCATAGACCGCATCGTTCTGGTGCTCGGGGGCAAAGTGCTCTCCGTACCAGCTTTCGTAAGCCGCCACGTCCCGCAGGCGAAAATCGGCGCTGAGGTCAATCAACCGCAGATCAGGCGCTGCGGCCCGAAGAGTCTTCGCCACCTTTTGCGTAGTAGCGTGCGGCAGACACAGGAACACCCCATCCAGCCCGGTCAGACTCACGTCTTCGATACGCACCAACGAGGGCAAACCATAGCCTGCCAGATGCGGATAAACCTCATCAATGGACTTCCCGGCTTTGCTCTCCCCGGTCAGGGCAACGATTTCGACATCGGGATGCCCCAAGGCAATTCGGATGGCCTCAGCCCCCGTGTAGCCCGATGCTCCAAAGATCGCGATTTTCAACGGCATAGCGGTCCGTCTCCCTTTCCGTGCCAAGCTGCAAATCTAAGGGGATTTTGTGCTGAGAGCCAGCTTACGCGCTGCAACACAGAGGGCTTGATCGCTCACGACTGCTTAGCCCCGCCTCTCAGTACCAGGCATCGGCCATTTCCGACTTCCTGCGCCCGACGAAAGCGCGCAAGGCATCGTCGGCAGCCGCATCGACTGGTGGCGGCTCGTAGGCCTCGAGCATTCCCTGCCAGACGGGGCTGGCTCGGCGCTCCAAATCTGCTTCTCCCGCCTCTGTCCACCGTTCAAAAGGCCCGGCCTCAGCGATGGCTGGCTCAAAGTTAGCCGTACTGAAATGGCGCATGGTGTGCGTGGTGGACAGGAAATTTCCGCCCGGTTCTGCCTCCTCGTAAGACTCCCGGCTCAGCGTCTCCTCATCGACCCGCAGCCCACCCATCAGCCGCATCATCATCCCGCAGTGATCCAGATCCATCACGAACTTCTCGTAACTCATGGTCAAGCCACCCTCGAGCCATCCCGCAGCGTGCCAGACCTGATTGGATCCGGCGAGAAGCGCGGACCAGAGGGCGTCGGCACTGTCCTGCATGGCCTGCCCGTCGGCAGCATTGGCAGCCGTGATCTGGCCACCGCCTGCGCGCACCGGCACCCCCAACCGCCGCCCAAGCTGTCCCAGCGCCAGCGACACCAGATTGCCCTCGGGCGTGCCAAAGGTCAGCGCGCCTGATTTCAGGCTCATGGTGGAATGGAATGAACCGAAAACACAGGGCGTCCCCCGCCGCACCAGCTGTGCCAGCGCGATACCAACCATCGTTTCAGCCAGAGTTTGCGCGGCAACCGCTGCGGGCGTGACGGGCCCCATCGCCCCGGCAAAGATCGCCGGCGATACGGCCACGCTCTGCCGTGCCTCGGCATAGACGCGCAGGGTAGACGACATGGTTTCATCGTAAACCATGGGGGAATTGACGTTGATGTTGGCCTGTATCACGGCATTCTCAGCCATGAACTCGGCACCGAAAACCAGCCTGGCCATAGCCAGCGAGTCCCTTGCGCGCTCGACACTGGTCACACTGCCCATAAACGGTTTGGTCGAGTAGCGCAGGTGAGCATAAACCATATCCAGATGCCGCTTGTTCACCGGGACATCGACCGGTTCGACAACCGTCCCGCTGCCGTGGTGGAGAACCGGACTCATATAGGTAAGTTTTACGAAGTTCTCGAAATCTTCGAGCTGGGCATAGCGCCGACCCTGTACCCGATCACGGACAAACGGCGAGCCATAGCCCGGCATCAGCACCACATGATCCCCGCCCAGCGTTACCGTGTGAGCCGGATCTCGACCATGCAGTTGAAACGTCGACGGCGCGGTGGAGCAAAGATATCGGGCAAGACCCGGTTCAAAACGCACCCGCTCACCGACAACTTGCGCCCCCGCTGCACGAAACAGCTCAAGCGCTGTCTGGTCCCCGCGCATCTCAATACCGACGGTCGCAAGGATCCAGTCCGCCTGCTCCTCCAACCGTACCAGTTGTTCCTCGTCCAGCACGTCCAGCGTTGGCAAAACTCTACGGAACATAAAGTTGGGAGCGGGTTTTTGTAGCGACGTCGACGCGCGTCCCGGTCGGCTGCGACGCCCCGAGCGCTCCC
>JBMTIF010000014.1:0-12816 GCA_049437045.1 Alphaproteobacteria bacterium
TCAAGCGCCTCGGCAAACTTCACAACCTCAGGCGTCTGGTCAAACTGACCGCGGTAGTAGAGACCGCGCGTCCAAGCGTAGATGGACGCAATCGGGTTGGTGGAGGTTTCCTTGCCTTGCTGGTGCAGACGGTAGTGACGGGTCACGGTGCCGTGCGCTGCTTCAGCTTCGACCGTTTTGCCATCCGGGGTCATCAGCACGGACGTCATCAGACCCAGCGAGCCAAAGCCCTGTGCCACGGTATCGGACTGCACGTCGCCGTCGTAGTTCTTACAAGCCCAGACAAAGCCACCCGACCACTTGAGCGCAGAGGCAACCATGTCATCGATCAGGCGGTGTTCGTAAGTAATGCCTGCTTCCTTGAACTTGTCTTCGAACTCAGTCTCGAAAACGTGCTGGAACAGGTCTTTGAAGCGGCCATCGTACTTCTTCATGATGGTGTTCTTGGTGGACAGGTAAACCGGCCAGCCAAGGTTCAGGCCGTAGTTCATGCACGCCCGCGCAAAGCCGATGATCGACTCGTCGAGGTTGTACATGCCCATGGCCACGCCAGCTTCCTGGAAGTCGTAGACGGGGTACTCAACCGCCTCGCCACCATCAGCCGGTTCGAAAACCATCTTCAGGTGACCTGCGCCGGGTACGAGAATGTCGGTCGCACGGTACTGGTCGCCAAAGGCGTGTCGGCCAATAACAATCGGCTGGGTCCAACCCGGTACCAGACGCGGCACGTTCTCCATGATAATTGGCTGGCGGAATACGGTACCGCCCAGAATGTTACGGATGGTGCCATTGGGGGAGCGGTACATCTGCTTGAGGTTAAATTCCTCAACCCGAGCTTCATCAGGGGTAATGGTCGCACACTTCACGCCCACGCCGTGCTCTTTGATCGCATTGGCTGCGTCGATGGTGATCTGGTCGTCGGTCTCGTCACGCTTTTCCATACCCAGATCGTAGTAGTGCAAGTCAACGTCGAGGTAAGGCAGGATCAGCCGTTCCTTGATGAATGACCAGATGATGCGGGTCATTTCATCGCCGTCGAGTTCAACGACTGGGTTCTTTACGGAAATTTTGGACATGCTTGGCCACTCCTCAAAAGATCGGAAACCGAACCGGGGTATACGTCAGAGCGCGCTTCGACTGGCAGATCGAGAGGTCAACTCTGAGGGCCACCGGGGTTTAATATTGATGTGGCGTTTGGCTAGCATGGCAACCGAGGACCGACCAGACCCGCTGAGAGACACTCAGGGTCGCACGTGACCCATACGCTGTCGTCTTTGAACCATTGAAATCAGTCGGATAACTGCCGCTCAAACGCTTCGGCCAACTCTTCAGGGTGACGGATGGAGGTGTAGAGATTCTTCAGGCGCGAATGCAGAAAACCCTGATCTTCGAGATGATCGATCAGTTTCATCATAGGCTGCCAGAACCCCTGATCCGTGTCGAAAAAGATGATTGGCTTGTTGTGGCGGCCCAGCTGTTTCCAGGTGATGACCTCAAAGATCTCTTCCATTGTGCCGAAACCGCCGGGCATGGCGACAATGGCCTGTGCCAGGTCAAACATCATCCGCTTGCGCGTGTGCATGTCGGGCACCAGGCGCAAGTCGGTAACATCGCGGTGGCCGACTTCGACCTTGTCCAGAAAGTTGGGGATGACCCCAATGACATGGGCGTCTTTGGACAGCGCACCATCCGCCATCGCCCCCATCATGCCGGTGCGTCCACCGCCATATACGACATCCAGCCCAGCCTGTCCGATGACTTCACCCAAGCGACGGGCAGCATCGACATAGCCGTCCCAATTGCCTTCAGAGGCGCCGCCGTACACGCATACACGCTCGATCCGTTCAGCCGCAGGCAGTTCAGCCTGCAGCTTCTTGAAGGCTTCTTTTACGATCATGGTTCAGACCCTGTTCAGGAGGATGCAACAACACCACCAACGGTGCCCTTGGTCCGCGCTTTGGCCGCTTGCCGTTCAAGCCGCCGACGGCTTGAAGGTCTACCCGCAACTTTGCGGACTTCCAAGCGTGATTGAATCATCAGCATGGAAGGTGTGAAAAACAGGGAAACCACGGTCGAGAACGCCAGTCCGAAGGCAATGGCCTGACTCATGCCTTTCCACCACTGTGAAGACGATGAAAGCTGGCTCACCACGCCCGGTTTGGCATTCAGTTCAGCGATGAAATCACCGACCAGCGGCAGACCTGTCAACGGGGTCAGATCAATGCCCGTTACAACAAAGTTCTGGAAGTCCACACCGACCCCCAGCGCCAGTGGCAGCAGGCCCAGAATAGTCGTGATCGTGGTGATGAGTACGGGGCGCAAACGCTGCGCACCGGTCAGCATGATCAGGCGCTTGTACTCTTCGATGCTGCGCGGCTTGTTCTCGCGTTCGAGATTGGCGAAGGTATCGACCAAAACGATGTTGTTGTTCACCACAACCCCGGCCAGAGAAACCACACCGATAAAGGTAAACACGCCAAAACCGGAGTTGGTCAGGATCAGCCCGAACATCACACCGGGCAGCGACATGGCCACCGCCGTCAGGATCAGCATGGCACGGTAAAAGCTGTTGAACTGCGTGATCAGGATGGCAAACATCCCAACCAGCGCCATAGCAAACGCACCGCCAAGGAAGCTGAAGGCTTCCTGCTGATCCTGATTGTCTCCCACGAATTCCCAAGCCACGTCGGGGTCAATCCGCGCTTGCTTGAGCGATGCAGTCAGTTCTTCAACCACCGTTGACGTCGCTGCTTTGGACTCACCGGGCTTGGGCTCGGCGATGTTGGCAGACATGGTGTAAGCCCGGCGTTCATCGATCCGGGTGATGAGGCTCGTCCGCTCATCGATATCGAAGTCCACAAGGTTTTCAATCGGTACCGTTCCGCCCGGCGTGTTGATGCGGATCTTTCCCAGTTGGTCGATTGACCGGAACTCTGGCGGGAAGCGGAAGACGATGTCGGTTTCATCGTTGGAACCGTCAAGGCGAATGCTGTCGACCGTATAGCCATCGTTGGTCATCTGAATGTATTGCGAAATCTGGAAAGCGGTAACGCCCAGACGCTGCGCGTCGGCTTCCTTCAGATCGAGCGAGATCTTGGTGCCCGGTAACGGTAGGCCGTCTTCAATATCGACAAGGTTCTCATTCGCTTCCATGATCCCACGAACGCGGGCCAGTTCCTCACGCAGCAGCACAGGGTTTTCTGACCGCAAGCGCAGCTGAATGGCTTTGCCCGATGGTGGTCCACCCGCAACAGCGAGGATTTCCACCTGCACACCGGCGAAGTGGTCCGTACGGTCGCGAATTTCCTGAAGAACATCGGCGATTGGACGCTGCCGGTTGAAGTAATCGACAAAGGTCAGCTGGATCGAACCAATGGTGTCTTCGGATTCAGGAATGGCTGAATTGGTCGCGCCACCGCTTTGGGAGGTGGCTGAAATTGCTGAGAACTCACCGTTCTTGCGCGCCAGACCATAGATGACGTTTTCGACATCGCGAACCAGATTGTCTTTCTCATCAATCGACAGGTTACCCCGCGCCTTGATGTAAATGTTGGCGCTATCCGGTTCGGTTGCTGGAAAGAACTCGGTGGGGATGTTGCGCGAGGCGTAGAAAACGAACGAGAACACCAGCACCAAAAGTCCCAGCACAGCCACCATGATCGGCGCTTTGAGCAGCTGGCCAATGATGGCCACGTAGACCCGTGCGATCCCTTTGGCATTGCGAGGGTCAGAAGCCTCTTCGACCGTTCGGGTCTGCTTTGGATCGCCAATCAGGGAAAAAACGAACGGGCGAACGACGAAGTAGACCGCCAGAACAGTTAACAGGCCCAAAAAACCAGCAATGGGCATCAACGCGCTGTCGGAGAGCGTGAGGCCGAAACCACTCAACAATTCGCCCAACGCCCCGTTGGAGCCCATCATCACCACGTTGATCCCGGTCACGACACCCAGGAACATGATGATGGTCGAGAAGAAAGGACGGAAGTTCGCACCCATGGTTGGCACGAAGAACAGCGCCATAAGAAGTGAGCCTGACAAGGTCACCAAAAGGGTGATTGGCAAGTACTTCATGAACTGCCCGGTAAAGCCCGGGAAGAACAGCAGCGGGGCGAAAACGATCAGCGTTGTTGCAGTCGAGGCAATGATCGGCCAGGACATGCGTTTGGCAGCATCACCGTAAGCCTGCTTCATCGTTGCACCTTCCGAAAGCCTTCGATCGGCGTATTCGGTCACAACCACCGCACCATCGACCAACATGCCGGAAGCCAGAATCAGTGAAAACAGCACCACGATATTAGCGCTCAAGCCCATCATGTTCAGAGCAATGAAGCCGATCATGTAAGAGCCAGGAATGGAAATCGCGACCAGCAGCGCCGAACGCAGGCCCAGAATGGCAACCACCACAATCATCACCAGCAGAACAGCAAAAGCGACGTTGTTGATCAGGTCACCCAGCAGGGTCGCGACGAAAATTGAGTCGTCGTAGGAGTTGGTCGCGACGATAAGGTCTTGCAAGGATTCCATCAGCTCGCGCCTCCGTTGGTTTCCGCCTGCGCTGTAATGTCAGTGCCCGCTGTTGCGGCTGTTATCACTTCCTTGATCCGCGCCGTGACTTCGAGCGTGTTGGTTCCGGTCCGCTTGGAAACCGAAATGGAAACCGACGGCTGGCCGTTCACGCGGGCGTAGTTGCTGGCGTCCTTAAAGGTGTCGCGGATTTCTGCGATGTCGCTGAACCGGATGATCGAGTTGCCATCCACCATGACTGGCAGCTCTTCAATGGAACGGATCCCTTGCAGCTCTCCGGGCAATTCGATGTCGAACGCGCCAGAAGACGCTTCCGTCGTTCCGGTGACCACCAACTGATTGGCGTTGGTAATGGCAGAAGCGATCTGGTTGATGTCGAGGTTGTAGCTCTCAAAGGTCGTTGGCTGCATGATGACTTCGATCACGCGCTCGCGGTCGCCGGCAAGGTTGACCTCCAGAACACCGGGCAGCACTTCGATGTCCGATTTCAGATCCTTGGCAAAATCGACAAGCGTTTTTTCCGGCACCGGACCGGTCAGTCCGTAAACAAGAATGGGCTGCTCCGACAGGTTGATCGGCGTAACCACCGGTTCTTCTGCATCCTGCGGCAACTTCGGCTTGGCCCGGTCAACGGCAAGGCGGATGTCGTCTTCAGCCTTTTCATCATCAAAGCCTGCTTCGAATTCCAGCACGATGTTTGCGTAGCCCTGAGACGCCGTCGAGGTCATGGTCTTGAGCCCATCAACGCCAGCCAACTCGCCTTCCATTGGCTTGATAAGCTTGTCCTCGGCGTCCTCGGGGGAAATACCGTTTTGGTAAATCGACACGTAGATCGACGGAAAGGTCACGTTCGGGAAGGCTTCTTTGGGCAGAATGATCCAGCTGTATATCCCAGCGCCGAACAGCGCCAGTAACAGCGTGAGGACGGTACGGTTATACCGCAGCATTGCCTCAATGATCGAATTCATCATGGGTTTGGTCTCTTCTGTTCGAGCCTTGGTGTTTTGGCCCCGGTCCTATTCGTCGGCGGCTTCTTCAGCCGTCATTTGCGCAACAACGCTTTCATCGACTGGATTGACTTTCTGCCCGGCTTTAACCGAGGCCTGCCCAACGGTGATGAGCATGACATCGCCATCCAGTCCATCGACCCAACTACCCTTGTCGTCCGCCGAGACAACCGTGATCGGGTTAAACTTTACGTGATTGCCATCCTGCACCGAGTACAACCCCTGGCGGCCATCGGGCGCACGTTGCAACATGCCGGTTGGTACGTAATGCAGTCCTTCGGTCGGAATATCGACGTACATGGTGGCGGTTACGCCTTCAAACAGCCGATAGTCGGCGTTAGGCGCTTCGGCCTCGATCTCAAACGTCCGGGTCGAAGCATCGGCGAAGGGCGAGATGTAGGAAATCGTGGCTTCGACCTTTTGGCCAGTCGCCAGCTCAACCCGAGCAATCTGGCCGATACTGAAATCAGCAACCTGCCGCTCACCCGCATCTGCAGAGACGATCATCGGATTCAGCGACGTGACGGCGACAACCGGGTCGCCCGAGCCGACAAAACCACCAATTTGGGCAATCCGGTTTTCGACGATACCGGCGAGGGTCGATTTGACTTCCAGGTCAGAAATCTGTTCGCGCGCCTGCTCGAGATTTGCTGTCGCTGCCTCGTACGCCGACTGCACACCGACCAACGAGTTCCGCGGAGCAAAGCCTTCTTCCACCAGCTTCTTTGTCGCTTCGAGGTCGACGAGCGCAGCTTCCAGGGCTGCTTCCGCTTGGCGGAGGCTGTCATCCCGAGCCGCTGCGGTAATGACAGCGATCACGTCACCAACAGCAACAATATCACCTTTGTCCACCCGCACTTCAGCCAGCGTGCCACCCGACTGGGCCACGACCGTTTCCCGCCGGTTCGCCTCTGTCTGACCCGCCAGTTGGATCACGCGAATCAGCGTTTCCTCATTGAAAACCCGCGTTCGAACGTCCAGTGCGTATTCGCCAGTTGCCAGCTCTGCTGGAGGGTTATTTTCAGGTGGCTCGGAGCCGCGCATGATGTTGATAACCATCATCATGGCAACGGCCATGAAAATGATGAGCGCGATCAAAATACCGCGAATAGCCATGAGTGACTCTCTCGTCCCTAGTGTTCGGCAAAAGCGAACTGGTTGATAATGAACCAAATCGCAGAACTATATGGGTTCAGTCGCGCTGTAATTGAAGCACCTGTTTACGCAATTCTGACACCGTCTTTAGGCGTTCACATAAAGTGGTTTTCGATCTGCGAAAGATTTTGTATATTAGAAAAGGCTTAATATAGAGCTGAACCTAGTTGAAACCGTTTTGCATTTATGTCCGCTCCATCAGAATCGGATTCCGGGCCTGCGCCCCGCCAGTTGGCGGAAGATTTGAGTTACGAAGATAACTCAGCACTAGAGGCCCTACCGGGCAGTGGCTCATCGCCTGCCCCGGTCAACGTAGAAGAAGCCACGCTGTTTCTGCGAGCCCTTTCTAATGAAAATCGTCTGGCCTTGCTGACCTTGCTTCAATCCGGTGAGCAAACCGTGACGACACTGGCCGAAACACTCCAAATGCGCCAACCTGCGGTTTCACAACAGCTGGGTCGGCTGCGCGAGGCACATCTGGTCGAATTCCGTCGCGAAGGTAAGACCGTTTATTATCGACTGGCCTCTGACCGGGTTCGCGAGTTTTTACCGCTGATCCAGGCCCACTTCGCCGTCTGATCCTTCTTTTCCTGCATTAGTGCCTTGCTCAACACCCCGGCAAGCGAATAGGAAAGCATCACACAAACAAAGTGAGTCTTCTGATGGCTTGGGTATTGGTGGTTGTTTTCTTGTTGGCTGAGGGTGTCACGGAAACCGTGCAGGTTCCCATGCAAACCGAAGCGCTCTGCCGCAATGCCGAGCAGGAGGTTAAACGCGTGGATGCGCTCCAGCGTGGACTGGACCGAACCGTGCAAAGTGCCATTCAGAACCCACAGTACCCGGTTATGACCATTTGCCTGCAAACCCGGGAAGCAGGCACTGATCGCCAATAGGCTCACGCCGTTTCCATGCACCGGTTTTTCGCAGCATCAGAAAACCCGGCGCAGTCCAAAACTTGTCCGATCATCAAACCCGGTTTCCAGTTGCGTGCGATCAAAGTCGGCAAACCCAATCCATGCCTGACCCAGATGGACGTTCAACCCAAATCCAAAGGCCCAGACATTGTCTGGCACGTACCCTTCGATGTCCCAAGCCAGCTCTGGCGCACCAAGAAAAGCGTTGGTCTGCGTGGCTTCCCGCCCAAACACCGTATATTCGAGCGCGCCTCGGATTTCCGGCATGACACGCAACCAAGGGGTAAGTGGCATGGCCATGCGCGCTTCGAGGCCGGCGTTTGCGCTCAACCGGGTGAAGGGGTCGTAGCTCACGGTCAAACACGCCGCGCAGGCCGCTGACCCGTCCGCCGCCACTTCATCAAGGCCTCCTGCCAGAGAGTGCGACAGCGTCAGCCCCAGTTTGGGCTGTAATTCGAACCCATCGGGGCCGCGAAACTCCTGCGTCATCGCCGTATCCAGCAAAAGTGTCTGGCGGGCTGACGATCCTTTGATGGCTTCAAGAAAGCGATCCTGACCGGCCAGCGTGCCCTGAATGTCGATGGTGCGGGACATGGTTTCGCGGCTGAAGCCATAGATCAATGCGGCATCCAGATTGACCAAACCCGCGTCCCGACTGCCGTAGAAGCCCAGATTAAAGACCTGCCCCTCGCTGTAGGCAATCACGTCCGTTCTGGCTTCACTGCGCGAAAACGCGCCGGCCACGCCAAAAGTTGACTGAGCGGTGTGGGTATCGAAGCCAACAAAAATCTGGTCGATATTCACATCGGCAGTCATGGAGGCATCCGGATGTTCGTAGTTCAGCCTTTCCAGCACAACGTCGACCCACAGATCCGACTGCGTTTGACGCACCGGACGACAGATAGTCTCCGCCGCGCCAATCAACGTCCCACAGCGCTCGCGGTCGCCCAGCCGGTGGAGCAGCTGGTGGGAAAACAGGTTATTGGCCATGATCGCAGACGCCGTTTTCAACACGTAGGCTTCGCCATGCAGCTGGTCCAGGATGGCCAGATAGTCTTCATCGGCCACGTCATCCAAGGCATCCAGTAGGGCTTCATCAACAATCCCGGCGGCGACCGCATCGGCCAAGCCCTGCCGGGTATCGTTTTGGTTCACGGTCTTGTCAGCACCATCGCCCCCAGCGGTCTCGTAGGTCGGATTGATCGAGAGCGTCACCTCACCCGTTGCTGTGTCGATGGACACCTCGTAGTCGAGCGTGGCGGTGTCTTCGAACTCTATGTCGCCCAGGATTGAACCGGCATCAATCAGGGTAAAATCCTGCGCGCCTGCGCTGCCATCGACACCTTCGATGCCAAGGGTCGGGCTTTGCAAATCCAGTTGCCCAGTAACGGTCAGCAAGTCCGACGCACCGCTATCGGAATCCAGGTCAAGAATCAGCTCAACATCCGGGCCGAGGGTGAGATTGCCATCAATGGTCAACTCACCAATCTCGCCCACGTCAGCCGGCGAAATCGTGCCGTTGCTGGAAACAACATCGCCCGTAACAACGCCTTCACCCAGCAAGGCACCGCCGGTCATATCCAAGGGGTTCGCGAGGCTCAGCTCGCCATCCACGGTCAATGTCCCGTCGCTTAGCGTCACACTTTCCGGGTCAAGCAAGTCACCGGTGGGAATGGTCAGAGATCCAGCCTGCAGCTCGATGGACAGCAGATCATCGTCAGCCACACCGCCGTTGTCGAGGGTCCAGTTACCGGCTTCGATGATGATTTCTTCCCACTGATCGACAGCGCCGCCGGGCAGGTTCAGATTTGTCAAAGTAGCCCCCGGGCCGCTCAGGGTCAGAATGTCAATTTCAAGGTTTGCGTCGGGGTCTGCGCCGTCCTCACCACCCAAAAGAAAGCCGGAGAGGGAAGAGGCCGTTGTGTCCCAGGTCAATTTATCCGCCCCTGAGCCCATATCGACGGTACCGCTTAAATCACCCGCGATCAGCGCTTCGTCATCCCCGGTGCCAGCGTCGACCTGACCGGAGACCGCACCGCCTGCTAACAGGGTGAAACTGTCACTTTCGCCATCGAGCGTCAGTGCCCCGCGGAGTTCGCCGTCGAAGATGATTGCCTGATCTTCGCCCGGTCCGAGGTCAATTTCGACAAGCACTTCGACCAGCCCGTAGTTGTGAAATGTGTCGTTGTCATCGCCCAGATACCACTCTGGCGTGACCCCGGCAGAGGACAGGGTTCCGTGATTGGTCAGGGTATCTTCCCCCGACCCCATGTCGACCACGGCATCCCAAGCACTGTGGTTCTGAACGGCATCATCGCCCGGGCCAAAATTGAAGTCCGAGCTGCTGACCTTGCCGCGATTGGACAGGACATCATTACCCCCGCCCAATGACACTTCGGCTTCCAGCTCACCGCCATTTTCTATGCTGACGGTCGTACCCAAAGTGCCAAGATCATCTATGGCCAGGTAGCCATCCACTTCCCCACCCGATGAAACAGAAAGCGATGTCGCCGCCGAAAAAGTGCTGGGGCTTCCTGCCGAGCCGAAATCCACCTGTCCGGCCTCGATGACGATGGACAGAATGCTGGAATCACTGAGGGTGACGCCCCAAGTGGACTCGCCTTCTTTGCGCAGGGTTTCAAAACCCAGCGTGTCTGTCAGTTGGATCACATCGATGCTGCTCAGATTGTCTCCGCTCAGAATCAGGCTGTCGCCAAAGACATCCTGCGTGCTGGCGTCGATGGGCGCGTCAAAACTTACGGAATTCAGATTGGTGTCGTTAATCAGGCGCAGGGTGTTGTCGATTGCCTCCCGCGCTGCCGCCAGACTGAAGTTGGCCGCCTCGACGTCTCCGCCCGGTGCACCATCACAGTCAGCAACTGCGTTGAGAACCGTCCAGCCACAGTCTGCCACCGCCTCACCCGGCACGATCACCAGCGCGGAAATCGCGACGAGCAGGCCGCGTATCCATCGTTGATCCCGCCCTCTGCAGCTGCCACGCAGAAGGGTCGTGCGCAGAAAATTGCGCATGTCTAGGCTCCCAAATCAAACGAAACCGCCCTTAAAATACGGGGGCTGTTTCGACCTTAACGAACCGGAAATACCCCTATCTCCAGTCCTCAATTCATTTTGATAGCGAAAATGATAACAGATAACTAAATAATTTTTCAATACTTATCAATAGTTTTTAGTGTTTTTTTAATGTTTTTAGTTCATTGGCAATTTGTCACAGCGGCTCCATCGAATTGCCATCAACACCCTGCATAAGATCCTCAAAAATAACGTTGTTCGTTCTATGGGGTGCAGCCGTGAGACTGATGGTGGGAGATGGATTACTGAGAACCGGTCAGCTGGTTTGCGTTTTTCTGATTACTTTGCTCGTGGCAAGTTGCTCTGCCATCCGACCCGAGCATTGCCCCTACGCTGACTGGGGCGCGACAGGTGAGTTACATGCGTCCAAGGGGTTCCAAAGCCGGTTGCCCGGGCTCTACGACACATGCCTGCCGGTCGGGGTGCTGCCCGATGGTGATGCGTACATCGCCGGTTATCAGCGCGGCTTGCTGCGGTTCTGCACCATCGAGAACGGTTGGGTTTGGGGGGGCAATCGCACCGTGAACCCCAATATCTGCCCACCCGCGTTAGCGCCGGGGTTTGATCGCGCCTTCAACACGCGCGCGAAACTCGAAGCAATGAACGTCGACGAAGCCAGCCTCGAAGCCCGGCGCGACCAGCTCGAAGACATGATTTTCGAGGGCTATGCCCATGATGTCTCCGTGCTCCGCGAACTGAGGGAAATTCGCAGTGATCTGGAGCGGTTGGAGGTAGAGCGGCACCGCACGCGGAGCGGCTTTGCAAGCTGGCTCCAAATGATGGGCTTGGAGGTACCGCTGGACCTGTATAGTTACTGAACCTCTGGGTAAGAACACGTCAGGTGCAGCATGGACTTTCCAAATTCCTGGGCGACCCCGAAAGTCAGCCACACAGAGTCAGACTGGTGGGTCAGCGCTTTCTACGGTTTTGCCACCGTCGGCGATGCAGAGGCGATCAAGAACGAAATGAATGCGCTGCTTGATGGCAAGCAGGTTTACGGCAGCATTCTGATCGCCAGTGAAGGCGCGAACGGCACCATTTGCGCACCCACACAGGATTTGCTGGTCCACACGCTCGACAACCTGGCACAAAAAATTGGCCTGGACGGTGGCTTTGACCCGACTTGGTCCCGCGTGGATCGCCCGATCTTCCGCAAGCTCAAGGTTCAACTGAAAAAGGAAATCGTCACCATCAAGCACCCGTCAGCCACGCCGCTGACCGGTGAAGGGGGCGAACACCTGGATGCAGCAGCGTGGAACGAGCTGATCCAGGATCCGGATACGATTATCATCGATACCCGCAATTCGTTTGAGACCAAGGTCGGCACCTTCCCCGGTGCCATCGATCCCGGCAACGTGTCCTTCAGCGAGTTTCCCCAATTTGTTCGCGATCAGCTCAAAGGGAAAGAAGACAAGAAAATTGCCATGTTCTGCACCGGCGGCATTCGCTGTGAAAAAGCCACCGTGTTCATGAAGAACGAAGGCTTTGACAACGTCTTCCAGCTCAAAGGCGGGATCCTGCGCTACTTCCAGCAAACCGACGAAGACAGCAATCTGTGGGACGGGGATTGCTACGTTTTTGATGACCGTGTGGCGCTGAACAAAAATATGGAACCGGGGGGACATATCTCTTGTCCCGTGTGCCGGATGCCGGTGGCTCCCACCCAGTTCGATGACCCGAAGTTCAAGGCAGGCTGGTCCTGCCCCAGCTGCGCAGACGATCACAGCTATGACCGGACCCGGGAATCGTCGATGGAGCGGCTCAAGCAAATCCTGCTCGCTGCCAAGAAAGGTAAGCGGCATTTGGGACCACAAACTTAAGTCGCCTCTTTACCTGCCAACCCTGCCTGTGTCAGAGTTAACTCAAGTTCAGCGGAATCAGCCGCTTAGACCAAGAGTATGGGGGCGCACGCATGTCCGATGCGCAGTCTGCCCCCTTAGACAAAGACACGCCGAGCAGACGCAACCGTCGCCGTCGTGGTGCTAAGGGGAAGCCTCGCACGCCTGCCAACGCAGGGACGCGTGCGGGAAACAACGGAGGATCGCCAGCCGAGCGTCCCAAGGGGCGTGGTCGAGGGCGTCCCAGTCACCAGTCTGGCCCGGTCTACGCGGCCATCGACCTTGGTA
>JBMTIF010000015.1:0-12773 GCA_049437045.1 Alphaproteobacteria bacterium
GTGTGGGACGCGGATCAGCCCCACGCCGGATTTTCAGATGCTGACAAAACCTGGTTGCCAGTAAAGGAACCGCAGTCTGCGCGGTCCGTGATGCAGCAGGTTGAGGGCAACGACAGCACCTTGCACGGCTGGCGCGAACTGCTGGCTTTTCGCAAGGCAAAGGCAGCGCTGGTGTCGGGCAAGACGACCTTTATCGATCTGCCTGAACCCCTGTTTGCCTTCACCCGCGCCGATGCGGACAGCGGTGAGCATGTTGCCTGCATCTACAACCTGTCCCCTGAACCACACGTGCTCAGGGTTAACGGAGGAACCCAGACCGGCCCGAGTGCTTCTGCGCAACTTACAGGCACAGAACTCAACCTTGGTCCCAATGGGTTCGCATATTTCGAAGCCCCGCTTTCGGAACCAATCACCATAGCGGCGGGTGAGTCCTCAAACGCCGCAATTTAGATCGATCTCAGGGAGGGATTGAACATGAAAACCTTAATGAAGGGTGTTTCCGCTGCAGCCTTGATGCTCTTGGCTGCGAATTCCGCTTTCGCCTTGGAAGAGGGTAAGCTCGTCATCTGGATGGACAACCGTGACAACGACTTGCTCGCTGAAGTCGCTGCGCGTTTTACCGCTGACTTGGGCGTGGAAGTTGTCATCGAAAACGTTGACCCGCTAACCGACAAATTCCAGCAGGCTGCCTCCACCGGTGACGGCCCGGACATCGTCCTGTGGGCGCATGACCGCTTTGGCGAATGGGCTGCGGGCGGCTTGATTCAAGCCGTTGAGCCTGGCGACGATTTCGTGGCTGGCAACATCAGCTCCGCTTGGGATGCTGTGCAGTTCTCCGGCAAGACCTGGGGCTACCCGGTTGCTGTGGAAGCAGTTGCGCTGGTCTACAACAAAGACCTGATCGACACGCCGCCGGCAACATTCGAAGAAATCGTCGGCATGGAAGTCGATGGTGCCACAACCATCATGTGGGACTACAACAACACCTATTTCACCATGCCGCTGCTGATGGCCAATGGTGGCTACGCCTTCCAAAAGATCGACGGCGTTTATGACGGCTCACAAACCGGCGTGAACAACGATGGTGCTGTTATTGGTGCTTCCATGGTTCTGGAACTGATCAGCTCGGGCACCATGCCGGAAGGGGTTGATTACGGCATCATGGATGGCGCGATGAACAAGGGCGAAGTTGCCATGGTCATCAACGGTCCTTGGTCCTGGGGCGGTTTTGATGCTTCTGGCATCAACTATGGCGTAGCGCCATTGCCGTCCGTGAATGGTCAGCCTTCGCCAGCCTTCCTCGGCGTGCAGGCATTCGCAATCAATGCGGCGTCTCCGAACAAGGATCTCGCGGTTGAACTGCTGGAAAACTACGTACTGACCGATGAAGGTCTGGCAACGTGGAACGCAAATTCTGCCATGGGCGCGCTGACGGATATTTCCGCTGGTGCCGCACAGAATGACGAGCGTGTATCTGCAACGCTGGCTGGTGCTGCTGTTGGTATCCCAATGCCGTCCAACCCTGAAATGGGTGCTTTCTGGGGCGCAATGGGTCCAGCGCTGAGCAACATCACCACGGGTGCAGCTTCAGTCGAAGATGCACTGAACGATGCCGCAGCCCGTATTCTCGGCATGTAATCGCTGATATGTTCAGCTTCCGGAAGGGCCACCCGTTCGGCCCTTCCGCACTTTCCTTTTGCTTGAGTAATTTCCAGACAGGGAGCCCCGCGCGTGGACGCTAACAGCGGTACAACACCCCGATCTTGGCCGCGATTGGCGCTTGTGATCGGCTTTGCCGTTGTGCTGCTCTATGTCGCTTTCGTCTTCTATTCCATTGGCCAGCCCCTGTTGGCGGTGATGCTGCTGGGCTTGTCGGTTGGCTTTGTTCTGGTCTTTGGCAGTGGTCGATTTTACGCCTATCGTTTCATCTTTCCGGGTATTGCCGGACTGCTGCTGTTTATTCTGTTTCCCGTGATTTACACCGTCTATCTGGGCTTCACCAATTACGGCTCTTTCAATCTGCTGAACTTCGAGCGCGCCAAGGCGGTCACGCTGCAGGCGCAATCCATCGACAAGTCCACCGAACGCGGCTTCAGCGTGGCGCCAGATGGGGCGGGATACCGGATATATTTGCCCGAGGAAGGGTTACTCTCTGACCCAGTCACGCTGCTGGGTGAAATGCCGGAGCAGGCCGGACTGACCGCTGTATCTACGCCGCCAGCAGAATTGCTGGAAACCCGAGATGCGATCAAGCTGCGCTCAGGCCTGAAACTGCTCGAACTTCGCCGCCCGGATGGGCTGGTTCTCCGCAATGCGGGCCTGCGCACTTTTGCCGAGGTCACACCCGATTACATCACGCTGGATCGCAGCACGCTGCAACGCGTGGCGGATGGAGAAATCTTTACCGCGAACCAAGCCGTCGGCTTTTTCGAGAGCAAGACCGGCGAGCGCCTGACCCCCGGTTGGCGGGTGCGCATCGGGTTTGAGAATTACGAACGCATCCTGACCTCAAAAGGCGTTCGAGCGCCGCTCATCGGCATCTTTGTTTGGACAGTGGTTTTTGCGGTTCTGTCGGTCGTTCTGACCTTTGCGTTAGGACTGGTTTTGGCTTCAGTGCTCCAGTGGCCGCACCTGCGGTTCAAACCTGTTTACCGGGTTTTGCTGATCCTGCCCTATGCCGTTCCCTCGTTCATTTCGATCCTGGTGTTCCGTGGGCTTTTCAATCAAAACTTCGGCGAGATCAATCTGATCCTCGAAGGCCTGTTCGGTATCCGACCCGAGTGGTTTACCAACAGTTTTCTGGCTCGCACCATGATCCTCATCGTCAACGTCTGGCTGGGCTATCCCTACATGATGCTTCTGGCTATGGGGTTCCTGCAATCGGTGCCTGAAGATCACAAAAAGGCCGCAGCGCTCGAAGGCGCATCGATGCTTCGGGTGTTCTTTACCATCACCTTGCCCCAGATCGTTCCGCCATTCCTGCCGCTGCTCATCGCCAGTTTCGCATTTAACTTCAATAACATGGTGCTGATCCTGCTGCTCACACGCGGGGGTCCGGATCGTCCCGGAACCACCATTCCAGCAGGTGAGACCGACATCCTCGCTTCCTTCACCTACCGCATCGCATTCATGGACAGTGGAACCCAATTTGGTCTCGCCGGGGCCATCACATTCCTGATTTTCGTCATCGTGGGCGTCATCGCCTATTTCAACTTTGTCGCCCTGCGGCGCATGGTCGACAAGCCGGGAGGCGCAAGCGCATGATTGTTGAGAACCCGCGCGAGTTGATGATCAAAAAGGTATTGGCGCATGCCTTTCTGCTCACGTTTCTTGCGTTGATCATGTTCCCATTCCTGATGGTGGTTTCGATCAGCTTTCGGGAAGGCAACTTCTCCATCGGTTCTCTGATCCCTGAACGCCCGACGTTGGAGCACTGGGTACTGGCCTTTGGCTTCGATTTTACCCGTGCAGACGGGACGGTGGTTGAGCCGCCTTATCCGGTACTTTTGTGGATGTGGAATTCAGTGAAAATCGGCCTGATAGCCGGGTTTGGCGTTGTGGTGATTTCAACGATTTCCGCTTTTGCTTTTTCCCGCATTCGCTTCAAGGGGCGGCTGGTGCTGCTGGACTCGTTCCTGATTATCCAGATGTTCCCCACGACCCTCGCGCTGGTCGCTATTTTCGCGATCTTTGATGCGCTGGGGGACGTTACGCCCATCCTCGGGATCGATAGCCACTGGTCGCTGATCCTCGTTTATCTCTCCGGCATCACCATGCACGTGTGGACGATCAAGGGCTATTTTGACAGCGTCGATCCCGCGCTCGACAAGGCTGCAAGCATCGATGGGGCAAGCCCGTGGCAGGCGTTTCGGTTCATTTTTCTGCCATTGGCGGTTCCGATTGTTGCGGTGGTGTTCGTTCTGGTCTTCATCGGCGCGATCAACGACTACCCGACCGCCTCTGTGCTCATTCGGAAGGTGGAGAACATGACTCTGGCCGTCGGTTCACGGCTCTATCTGAACGAGTTCGAATACCTGTGGGGTGACTTCGCCGCCGCCGCGCTGCTTTCAGGAATGCCGATTACGGTCGTTTTCCTGATCGCGCAGCGTTATCTGGTCAGCGGTCTGAGCGATGGGGCGGTGAAGGGTTAGCAGGCGTTCCAAAGATAGGCGGCTTTCGCCGGTAACACACCGTTTTCAAGGGACATCGCCGAACTCAAATCCGGCAGGCCAAGTCCAAGAGCGGCGACATCCGTGCTTTCTTCACCTCGATTGATCCCGACGACGGAGCAGCCCTTTTTGAACACCAGGGCGTCGCGGGCGCTAAACAGTGTTTCCTGCTCAGCCCGCGCGAGATCAGGGTGTGTTTTGCGCCAGACAATTAGATCCTGAACAAAGCCGCGCAACGCTTCATCGCGGACCAGTCCGGCGCCGGGTAGAATATCCCGGTCGCCCCAAGGCATGTCACCGCGGTTGTTTGGCCAGACACCACCGCGCCGCCCGACTTCCTCACCCCAGGCGATAATGGGCGGGCCGGAAGCTGTCATCAGCAAAGCAAAAGCGACCTTGAGCTTTTCGGTATCGCCCCGAAGCTGGGCGAGCAGCATGGGCATATCATGGTTGGACAGGAACGGTGCCAGATGGTGTCCGGCTTTGACCACGTGGCGATTGGTCAGGTACCGCCCAAGCTTGTCGGCTGTCCAAACGCCGCGCAGAAAATCATAAACGGCGGCGCGAAAACCAAAGTCGATCAAACCGTCGGCCAGATCGTCTTCGAACACCGGGGCTGCATCGTATTTATCGGCCCCCCAGACTTCACCGAGGAGATAGAAATCTTCCCCTAGTCTTTGCCGGACCTCGGCGCGATGGCGGGTCCAGAACGCTTTATCTACGTGCTTGAAGGTATCCAGTCGAAAACCGTCTGCGCCAACCCGCTCAGCGATACCAAGTTGCTGTTCCAGAATGTAATCCGCTACGCTTTGGTTTTCTGTTCGAAGGTCGGGCAACCCGTAGATGCAGGACGTGACCGGATCACCGCCGCAGTCTTCACCCGAGCGCAGCCAGTCCTTTCGGTCCGGGTCGGTTTCAAAGGAAGAGCCATATCCAACGTGGTTGTAGACCACATCCAGCATAAGCTTCATACCGCGTTGGTGAAGCGCATCGGCGAGGGCACGGAGGTCATCTTCGCTGCCAAACCGGGGGTCGACCCCACGCAGATCTTCTGCCCAATAGCCATGATGACCATGAAAAGGGCCGACGTCAGAGGGAATGGGCGCAGCAACCTGCTGGGCGATGGGCGTGATCCATAGGGCAGTCGCGCCCAAATCACTGATTTCATCCAACTGCGCTGTCAGACCGCGTAAGTCGCCGCCGTGGAAGGCCACAGCGTTCTCAGGCTCAATACCAGCTGCCGCAAGACCGTCGCCATCGGCGAAGCGATCCACCATGACGAAGTAGATGATCTCCTCACCCCAATCCGCCTTAGCCGTCGTCGCGAACGCCAACAAACAGGCGGCCAACGCCCGAATGGATTTTGCGATCATGGACGGGTCAGAAGCGTGATGTCCGCTGAACTCGGGATCATGCCGGTGCCGACAAAAGCTTCGTGATTGTTCACCAGCTTCGCTTGCTCATAGAGGTAATTGACCATGATGCCCCCAGACTGCCGCAGACCCCGTTCCGAGGTATCCGCACCCCAGTGCATGGCATGCAAAATGGCACCATTACGCAGGTGGAAACGAGCCACAGGGTCAGCTGGGTAAATGCCGCGCTTGGCGTAGAGCAGGTACTTGGCGCACTGGCGCATCAGCAGCTCCCGGTGCTCTTCAAGCGCTTGACTGCCATCGGTCATGGCGACGGATTTGACGATATCGGCCAGCTGTGCGTTTTCCTGTGCCAGCCAGCGCATGAAACCAGGCACCGGCGATAGGGTCGCAAATTTCTTCAGCGTCGGGATTTCGTCTTGGAGAAGGCCCACAACCTGTTTGAGCAGGCTATCACCAAACGATACAGAACGCAGGCCGGTGTGGCAGTTCGAGATGGAATAGAAAATCGCCGTATCGACCTTTTCGCCCGGTTCCGCCACGGGCTCGTTCAGCACCGCTTGGATTGACGAAGCAAGGCCACTGGTCAGGGCAACTTCGACGAAGATGAGTGGTTCACCGGGGAGCGCGGGGTGAAAGAACGCGAAGCAGCGGCGGTCGCTTTGAAGGCGGCGACGCAGGTCGTTCCAGTCGCGAATTTCGTGAACAGCTTCGTATTCGATCAGCTTTTCAAGGATGTAGGCCGGTGTTTCCCAATCCAGCTGACGCAGTTCCAGAAATCCCTTGTTGAACCAAAAGCCAAAGAGGTGTTCGAAGTCCCGGTCAACGGGTTTTAAATCCGGGTTATCCCGCAGCGCAACGAACAGGTCTTCGCGCATCTTGATCAGAAAGCGTGTGCCGCCCGGAACTGTATTGATAAGTCGAAACAGGTCCAGTCGCCTTGATTCCGCAGCCTTTAGGAAGCCCTCTGCAGATCGCGGAGAAGGGTCATCCTGATAGGCGGCAATGACGGTTTGCAAAAGCTCTGTATCAGGGCCGAAATCGTCCAGAAGACCTTGAAACAGTTCAGCACGTTTTGCGCGGTCGAGGGTTTGATATTCTTCGATGAGCTCCAGCGCCAAAGCCGAACCCGAGGCTTCACCACTGCGGCGCAGCATCTCTTCGGCAAGCTCCAGAATACCGCGCTGGGAGCGCCGGAAAAACCGGGCATCCAGGCCCAAAGGCAATAAGTCTTCAATCGATGCCAGGAAATTAATCATCGCTCAGCCACCTCCCCATGTTCGGTTTCATCTTACGCAAGATTGGGTCCGGACCCAGCGGAAATGCACATATTTCAGATTATTAGACCAAAAGTTTGAACGCGGCTCGCGGAATGTTCTGCCAATCCGCTCCCGTGATCGAAATTAACGGCGATCACTCCACAGAAGCCTCCGAAAAATCGGCCTGTGTGGGAGTTGGAGACAAGCGGGCAAAGTGCTTTATAGAAAGCAGAGCATTTTGACGATTTGGCCTGTGGGGAAGCAGCAGAGATGACGCAGTGGCAGTTTTGGGTGGATCGGGGTGGAACGTTTACCGATCTGGTGGCCTGCACCCCAACCGGAGAATTGCGCACGCACAAGCTGCTGTCTGAGAACCCGGAACACTACAAGGATGCCGCGGTTCAGGGCATTCGAGACTTGCTGGGTCTCTCCTCGGACGAAGACATTCCGACCGGCCTGATCCATAGTGTGAAAATGGGGACAACGGTCGCGACCAACGCGCTGTTGGAGCGTAAGGGTGAGCCGACCGTACTCGTGACAACTGCCGGGTTGGAGGATTTGCTCCGGATTGGATATCAGAACCGGCCAAAGCTGTTTGATCTGCACATCCAGTTGCCGGAGCTCTTGTATCAACAGGTGATTGGTGCAGCAGAGCGGTTGGATGCTGAGGGCGAAGTCCTGAAGGCGCTGGATACTGCGGCGCTGCGGGCGGATTTGCAGCGGGCGTTTGATTCGGGCCTACGGTCCGTCGCCATTGCGTTTCTGCACGGCTATCGGTTTCCCGATCATGAGAAGCAAGCCGGAGAAATCGCCCGCGATATCGGGTTTACCCAAGTTTCACTCAGTCATGTTGCAAGCCCGCTGATCAAGTTGGTGGGACGGGGCGATACCACGGTGGTGGACGCCTATCTTTCCCCCGTTCTGCGGCGCTACGTGCAGCAGGTAAGGGATGCACTGGGGCCCGCAATCGCAGCACAGGCGCGACTGATGTTCATGCAGTCGAACGGCGGTCTGGCCGATGCAGATTTCTTTGAGGGGAAGGACGCCATTCTTTCTGGTCCGGCCGGGGGCGTGGTGGGCATGGTCCGTTCGGCGCAGCAAGCAGGTTTTGACAAACTCATCGGCTTTGACATGGGGGGAACGTCAACCGACGTCTGCCACTTCGCCGGTACCTTTGAACAGTCTTTCGAGACCGAAGTGGCCGGCGTGCGTTTGCGCGCGCCAATGATGAATATTCACACGGTTGCTGCTGGCGGTGGATCGATCCTGAAATTCGAGGATGGACGGCTGCAAGTCGGACCAGAAAGCGCGGGGGCCAATCCGGGACCGGCTTGCTATCGCAGAGGCGGTCCATTGACCGTCACGGATGCGAACGTTCTGCTGGGTAAGGTTCAGGCGGAATACTTTCCTTCGGTTTTTGGTCCTAATTCTGATCTTCCGCTGGATGTTGGCGTGGTGCGCGGGCGTTTTGAGACTTTGGCGCAAGAGATCGCGGAAGAGCTGGATGAGCCGGTCCGAACGGCGGAGGAACTGGCGGAAGGCTTCCTGCGGATTGCCGTCGAAAACATGGCCAATGCCATCAAGAAGATTTCAGTCCAGCGCGGCTATGACGTGACAGGCTACACCCTGAACAGCTTTGGCGGGGCGGGCGGGCAGCACGCTTGTCAGGTCGCGGATGTTTTAGGGATGCGGCAGGTGTTCTTGCACCCCTTCGCCGGTGTCTTGTCCGCCTTTGGCATGGGGTTGGCGGACGTGCGGGCATCGGCGCAGTACCAGTTTGACCGGCCTTTGACAGACTTTGATGCCACCACTGAGATTTTTGACCGGCTGACCCAGCAAGTGAAAGCCGATATCGAAGCACAGGGGATCGAGCCGGCGCAGATCAGTGCGCACTGTCGCTTGCACATCCGCACCAGTGGTTCGCAGCAGAGCTTGCCGCTGTTGCTGACGGATCCAGCTCAGCTTGTCGAAGACTTCGTCGCTGCGCACCAACAGCGTTTTGGCTTTCAGCCAGATACGCGCGACTTGCTGATTGAAATGCTGGAAGTTGAGGGCATCGGAGAAACGGGACAAGCTGCCGAGCTAACCTTGCCGCCCAAAACCGGGCAGGCTCATATTGGCGAAGCGTCCATCCATCTGGGTGGCAAGGTCTGCGCTGTTCCGGTTTATGATCGGGAGTGCCTCACTGAGGGGCAAAAAATCGATGGGCCGATCTTGATTATCGAGAGCACGGGTACGACCGTGGTGGAACCGGACTGGCAGGCGGAATGCCTGAGCAACGGCAACTTGCTGCTGCGCCGGATCAAAGCGCTGGTGCACGATGATGCGATTGGCACTAAAGTTGATCCGATCATGCTGGAGGTTTTCAACAATCAGTTCATGTCGATTGCCGAACAGATGGGCGCGACGTTGGAGAACACAGCCTATTCGGTCAACATTAAGGAGCGTCTGGATTTCTCCTGCGCTCTTTTCGACCAGAGGGGTGATCTGGTCGCTAATGCGCCGCACGTTCCGGTGCATCTCGGGTCGATGAGCGAAAGCGTCAAGAAGATCCTCGATGAGAACCGAGGCGATATTCGCCCAGGCGATGTCTTCATGATGAACAACCCGTTTAACGGTGGAACACATCTGCCGGACGTTACCGTCATCACGCCTGTGTTTGATGCTGCGGGGCAGCGCATTGTCGCAACTGTGGCCAGTCGCGGGCATCATGCGGACATCGGTGGTCGAACGCCGGGAAGTGCACCGCCAGACAGTCGTCACATCACCGAAGAAGGCGTGGTCATCGATAACTTCCGTCTGGTGGCAGAAGGCGTCCTGCAGGATCAGGCGGCGCGCGATCTCTTGCTGTCGGGCCAGTATCCCTGCCGAAATGTCGATCAGAATATGGCCGATCTTGCAGCGCAGATCGCTGCCAACAGCACCGGTGAACAGGCACTGTCCGAACTGATCGAGGCCTATGGGCCGGAAACCGTTCACGCCTATATGGATCATGTGCAGGATAACGCGGAAGAAAGCGTGCGCCGGGTGATTGATGTACTCAGCGACGCGGCCTTTACCCAGACCCTCGACAGCGGCGCAACGATCAATGTTGCCATTAAAGTGGACAAGGGCCGCCGGAGTGCACGGATTGATTTCACCGGGACATCAGATCAGGACGAGCTGAATTATAACGCGCCCTCGGCGATTTGCCGAGCGGTGGTGCTCTATGTCTTCAGAACCATGGTGGGAAAGAACATTCCAATGAATGAGGGCTGCCTCAAGCCTCTAGAACTGGTTGTGCCAGAAGGTTCGATGATCAACCCGCGCTTCCCGGCTGCGGTCATATCCGGCAACACGGAAGTCAGTCAGGCTATCGCAGAGGCGCTCTATGGTGCCTTGCAGGTCATGGCGGGCTCGCAAGGGACCATGAATAACTTCGTCTACGGCAACGACCGCCTGCAGAACTACGAGACCATTTGCGGCGGAACGGGCGCAGGACCAGACTTTGATGGTGCCTCTGCCGTGCACAGCCACATGACAAATACGCGGATGACGGATCCCGAAGTGTTGGAACGCCGCTTTCCAGTGCGGGTCGAGGAATTTGCAATCCGGCGCGGGTCCGGTGGCGCTGGGCGACACAAGGGCGGCGATGGCATCGTGCGCCAGCTCCGCTTCCTCGAAAACATGACAGTGACGGTCCTGACATCCAACCGCATCCGTCAGCCTCATGGCGCTCAGGGCGGTAAGCCAGGAATGTGCGGCATCAATACGGTGTTGCGCGAGAATGGGGATCGGGAGCAGCTGGCTGGGAACGATAGAGCCGAGTTGAAAGCGGGAGATTCCTTCTTGATGGAAACCCCTGGCGGGGGCGGCTACGGCCACTGAGGCAGGAGCATCAGCGCACGGCTGCGGCGCTTTGTTGTTAGCGTGGCTCGCCAGCGAGGTAAGTTGACGCCAGATTGCTGGGTTTTATGGAATTGGGAATTCATCCCAATTCTGGTTCATATGTGGGTTGGTTTTGGAGTTAATGCTGCAAAAATCGCGATCCCTTACAAGATTTTGCAAATAATAAAACCCACGGAGCCATGCTTAACCCGTGGGAAAGGGCTGACAATCAAGCGTAGTGCTTGCCCTTGGAATTCAAGCTTGAAGCTGACTAAGCTCTTCTGTGATCAGGTCCGCAGTCGGCCAAAGCTGGCTGGCTGTTGTTGAATGACCCATGCGGGCTAGTTCTTTGCAACAGGACCAACCGGACAGCGGGGGAGGATTTCGAATGATTATTGGTGTTCCCAAGGAGACAGCGCCGGGTGAGCGGCGGGTGGCTCTTACGCCTGATGTGCTCAGCAAGATGGAGAAACTCGGACACAGCATGCTGGTTGAACCGGGCGCTGGCGCTGAAGCAGGTTTAACCGATGAAGCTTATGTTGCTGCTGGTGCGACGATGGCCAAGGACGCTGCGGATCTTTGGTCGCGCTCTGACGTTGTTGCCAAGGTGCGTCCGCCGGAAACGGGCGAGCTGTCTCAACTGAGCGGCGAGCAAACACTGATTTCATTCTTTTACCCCGCTCAGAGTGAAGCCTTGCTTGAGCAGGCCAAGAGCACTGGCGGTTCGGTCATCGCGATGGACATGGTTCCGCGGATCTCGCGTGCGCAAAAGATGGATGCCTTGTCGTCTATGGCTAATGTCGCCGGCTACCGCGCCGTGATTGAGGCCGGGAACAACTTCGGACGATTTTTTACCGGGCAGGTGACAGCAGCCGGCAAGATTCCACCCGCCAAAGTGTTAGTGATCGGCGCAGGTGTCGCGGGGCTGGCTGCCATCGGCACAGCTCAATCGCTGGGTGCAGTTGTCCGCGCCTTCGACGTGCGCCCGGAAGTGGCTGAACAGATCGAAAGCATGGGCGCCGAGTTCTTGTTCCTCGACTTTGACGATGCCGCAGACGGCGCTGCGACAGGCGGTTACGCCGCGCCGTCCTCTCCGGAATTCCGGGAAAAGCAATTGGCGCTGTTCCGCGAGCAGGCACCGGATGTTGATATTGTCATTACGACCGCGCTTATCCCCGGCCGTGATGCGCCAAAGCTCTGGCTTGCTGATATGGTTGAGGCGATGAAGCCCGGCTCGGTTATTGTGGATCTGGCTGCCGAGCGGGGCGGGAACTGTGATCTGACCGTGCCAGACGAGAAAATCGTAACTGCGAACGGTGTGACCGTGATCGGCTACACGGACTTCCCAAGCAGGATGGCGCGGCAGTCTTCGACGCTGTATGCCAACAATATAGTCAACTTCCTCACCGATCTGACGCCGGAAAAAGACGGCGTACTGGTCCACGACATGGAAGACGACGTCATTCGTGGGGCTACGGTGGCTCACAAGGGCGAAATCACCTTCCCGCCGCCACCGCCCAAAGTGCAGGCAATCGCGACAAAGACCGCGGCTCCCGTGCCGGAGAAAACGCCAGAAGAAAAGGCGGCTGAAGAGGCCGCAGCCGCGCGCCGCGCCGGGGTTCAGCAGATCGGGTTGATCGGTATCGGCTCCATCGCGCTACTGGCGTTGGGGCTTGTTGCACCGGCTTCTTTCCTGCAGCACTTCGTCGTGTTCGTGCTGGCTTGTTTCGTGGGTTTCCAAGTGATCTGGAACGTCAGCCACGCTTTGCATACACCGCTTATGGCTGTGACCAACGCGATTTCAGGCATCATCATCATCGGTGCGCTGTTGCAGATCGGAACCGGGAACTGGCTGGTTTGGATCCTCGCAGCCATCTCGGTGCTGATCGCAACCATCAACATTGTCGGCGGGTTTATGGTGACCCGGCGGATGTTGGCCATGTTCCAGAAATCCTGAGCGTAGAGTGGAGGCTTTAGACATGTCCATGGGACTTCAAACCACCGCCTACATCGTGGCGATTATTCTTTTCATCCTGTCACTGGGGGGACTGTCCAATCAGGAAAGCGCAAAGCGGGCGGTCTGGTATGGCATCTTCGGGATGGCG
>JBMTIF010000016.1:0-12598 GCA_049437045.1 Alphaproteobacteria bacterium
CACAGGCGAGGTATGGGTCCGCAGAACCAGCGAGCCTTCATCACCGCTGTGTCCGTTCATGTAGAACGTATCCTGCATCTGCCGCGCCGGGTGATCGGTCGGCATGTTAAGTGCAGTGAAGTTGTGCCAGTCGTCCTCGATCTCCGGCCCTTCAGCCCAGACGAAACCCATCTGGCCGAAGATATCGATGATTTCGTCCACCGTTTGTGTGATCGGGTGCAGACGGCCCACTTTGCGGGGGCGAGGGGACTGGGAAACGTCAATCGCTTCAGCCGCTAGCCGCGCATTCAGCTCGGCATCTGCAAAACTGGATTTCTTGGTGTCCAGCGCGCCGGCAATCACATCCTTAAGCGCGTTAAGCGCCTGTCCGGCGGCTTTGCGCGCTTCGGGGTCCAGGCCGCCCAGCTGCTTCATCTGCGCGGTAATCTCGCCTTTCTTGCCAAGGGCAGAAACGCGGATTTCTTCCAGCGCGGCGACATCGCCAGCGGCGTCGATACGGGCCATCAGGTCCGACTTGAGGGCTTCTAAATCCATCATCGACCACTCGTGTCTATTGGGTTTCTAGGCTGCACTATGCCAGTAAGCGGGCCGCGCGTGCAGCGCTGCTAGGTCTTTGGGCGCATGCGTGGGGCGCAACGGGCCAAGGTCAGGCTGCACAAAAAAAGGGGCCGCAAAGCCCCTTTCATGTCGCCAAGCGCAAGCCGGATTAAGCGGCTGCCTTGTCCAGCGCACCTTTAGCCGTTGCAACGATTGCTGCAAAAGACTCAGGCTCACGTGATGCGATGTCGGAAAGCACCTTACGGTCAACCTCGACACCCGCCTTGTTCAGACCGTTCATCAGCTGAGAGTACGTCAGGCCGTTTTCACGAGCACCGGCGTTGATCCGCTGAATCCACAGGCCGCGCATCTGCCGCTTTCTGGTGCGACGGTCGCGGTATGCGTACTGGAGATCCTTATCAACGCGCTGTTTAGCGGTTTTAATCAGGCGGGAACTGGCACCGCGCGAACCTTTCGCGAGCTTCAGAACCTTCTTGTGACGAGCGTGGCTGGTGACGCCGCGTTTTACTCGAGCCATCTAATCAGCCTCCCTATGCCTGAGCCGCTGCCGCACGCTGCGCGCGGGACTTCCGGCGCTGCTTACGGTCGTAAGGCATGTAAACTTTGACGATACGTGCATCAGCGTCACACATCACGGACGTGCCACGTGCTTTACGCTTCATCTTCTGGGGCTTGTTGGTCTGCATATGACGCATGAACGCATTATTCATGCGTACTTTGCCAGACCCGGTCATGCGGAAACGCTTTTTAGCGCCCGACTTAGTCTTCATTTTCGACATTTCATCTACTCACTCAAAGTGTTGATACGACCGCACGCAGGCATGTCGAGTGGCCAAGCGCGCAGGGGACTCGCATTGCACCCCAAAGGGCGTAAAGCGATTGGCGGGTTCTATAGGTGGGAACCACCCTTGGCAAGCATAGGCTGACGCAAGGGTGGGTTTCAGCGGATAATGGGTCTCGTCGCTGTGGCCTAGTTTGGCTTGGGCGCGACGATCATCACCATCTGGCGGCCTTCCATTTTCGGCTGCGCCTCTAACTTCACGGCATCACCCAATTCGGCCTGCACGCGTTCCAGAACACGGCGACCCAGATCCTGGTGCGCCATCTCGCGACCGCGGAAACGCACGGTGAATTTCACCTTGTCCTCGTTTTCGAGGAACTTGTTCGCGTTGCGCATTTTGGTCTGATAGTCGTGATCATCGATGCCTGGACGCATCTTGATTTCTTTCAGCTCAACGATCTTCTGGCGTTTTCGCGCCTCGTTGGCTTTCTTCTGCTGTTCATACTTGAACTTGCCGAAGTCCATGATTTTGCAGACTGGTGGGTCTACGTTCGGGGACACCTCAACCAAGTCGAGGCCAGCGTCCATTGCGCGATCCAGTGCTTCGCGCGTAGGGATGACACCGTAGTTGGTGCCTTCATCGTCGATAAGACGGACTTTTGGTACGCGAATATCGCGGTTGGCCCGAAACTGATCCTTTTTGTTCGGCTCCAAACGAAGGGGTGGACGTGCTATGATTCTATTCCCTGTTGTGAATACTATTTACAGCGTCGCTGTGTACTTCGGCGACGCTCGCGTCAAGCAAATAACACGAACAAGCGCAGTCGCTAAGCGTCTACGCCTGCAAATCGCGTTATTTAGCGTGAATATTATCGATTTATTGCTGTTTTCGCAGGATTCTAGGCGTATGGCGCCCGGGTTGCCTCGCTGATTTGGTCCAGCGCAGCATCCAATGACATCATTTCCTGATCTTTACCGCCCAAAGTGCGCAGAGCAATCGTCCGCTCATCGGCCTCTCGACGTCCTACAACCGCAACCAAGGGCACCTTCTGGTGCGAATGTTCGCGGATCTTGTAGTTGATCTTTTCGTTGCGCAGATCGGAAACAGCCCGAATGCCCCGCTTTTTCAGCTCTTCGACCACTTCTTCAGCGTAATCATTGGCATCCGTCGTAATCGTCGCGACTGTCACCTGGGTGGGAGCCAGCCAGAGCGGCAGCTTGCCTGCGTAGTTCTCGATCAGAATGCCGATAAACCGCTCGAACGAACCCAGAATGGCGCGGTGGAGCATAACGGGCCGCTGCTTGGAGCCGTCTTCAGCGATGTAGTTGGCATCCAGACGTTCAGGCAGTACAAAATCGACCTGCCAGGTACCGCACTGCCAATCCCGGCCAATGGCGTCCCGCAGCACAAATTCCAGCTTTGGACCATAGAACGCGCCTTCGCCGGGGTTCATGGTGTAGGGCAGGCCCGCATCTTCGATCGCTTCCCGCAGCGCACCTTCGGCTTTGTCCCAGGTTTCATCTGTCCCAGCCCGCTTTTCAGGACGGTCAGAAAACTTCACCGCCACGTCTGTAAAGCCGAAATCAGCATAAATCTGAGTCAGCAAGGTGCAGAATTCCTTAGTCTGCTCGGTTACCTGATCCGGCGTTGCAAAGATGTGTGCGTCATCCTGAGTAAAGGCCCGAACACGCATGATTCCGTGCAAGGCACCACTGGGCTCATTCCGGTGACAGGAACCAAACTCCGACATCTTGAGCGGCAAGTCGCGGTAGGACTTGATGCCCTGATTAAAGATTTGGACGTGGCAGGGGCAGTTCATGGGTTTCAGCGCCAGAATGCGGTCGTCTGAACCCGCGTCCTCGTCGGCTGCATCACCGGTGGTAAACATGTGCTCCCGGAACTTTTCCCAGTGGCCTGAGTCTTCCCACAGCTTCCGATCCACCAGCTGAGGCGTTTTCACCTCCTCATAGCCAGCGCCATCGAGCCGGAAACGCATGTACTTCTCTAGCTCGGTATATATCCGCCAGCCCTTTGGGTGCCAGAAGACGCCGCCTCGGGCTTCTTCCTGCATGTGGAACAGATCGAGCTCCTTGCCCAGCTTGCGATGGTCGCGCTTGGCTGCTTCTTCGAGCATGGTCAGGTGTGCACGCAGCGCCTTTGGGTCTTCGAAAGCTGTCCCATAAATCCGCTGCAGCTGTTCCCGGTTGCTGTCTCCACGCCAGTAGGCGCCGGCAACAGACAGCAGTTTGAAGGCTTTGCCTACCTTGCCCGTTGTTGGCGCATGTGGGCCGCGGCACAGGTCGATCCAATCACCCTGAGAGTACAGCGTGATGGTTTCGCTTTCCGGCAAATCCTGGATCAGCTCGACCTTGAACTGCTCGCCCTTGGCTTTGAAGAACGCGATGGCCTCATTGCGGTCCATGACTTTGCGCTCGAAGGCCTCATCCCTTGCGATGATTTCATGCATCTTCGCTTCGATGACTTCGAGGTCTTCGGTCGTGAAGGGTTCTGCACGATAAAAGTCGTAGAAAAAGCCGTTTTCGATGTTGGGACCGATGGTTACTTGCGTGCCGGGGAACAATTCCTGCACCGCTTCGGCCAACACGTGCGCGCAATCGTGGCGAATGATGTCGAGCGCTTCGTCGGTACCCTTGTCCCGAACGATGATCGATACCTCAGAGTCTTCTGTGATTTCGCGGCTGAGATCCCAAGCCTGACCATTGACGGTGACCGCCAGCGCCTTCTTTGCAAGACCCGGTGAAATCGACAGGGCGATATCCATGCCGGACGTGGAGCCTTCGTACTGACGCTTGGCGCCGTCGGGGAGGGTAATTTCAACCATGTTTTATCGCAGATGTTCTCTGGTGAATTGGGAATGCGCCGCCATCAGACGACTGAAGATCGCTAGGTTAGGACGAAAACCAATAGAATCCTTACGCAAGTAGCTCATCGTAGATGTCAAAAATCTGACGGGCGGTTTCATCGCGTTTGTAGGTTTTGAAGGCGTGTAGCATGGCGTTGTTCTCCAGCTCAGCGCGTTTGTCTGGTTCCATACTCATGGCCCAGCCCAAAGCCATGGACAATGTTTCTGCATCGCCCGGATCGAATAGAGCGCCGTTGACGCCAGGTTCGATCTGGAATTCAGTTGAGCCACTGTTGGCACCCAAAACGATTTTCCCCGCTGCCTGACTTTCCGCGCAGGCGTAATCAAAAGCCAGATTGCCGTTGACCGTCGAAATCACGATATCGGTCAGCTTATACAGGGTCGCAGGGTCTTCGGTGCCTTCGTAAATTTTGATCCTGCGCTCCAGTCCCTCGGCTTCGAGCTTCTGGCTCAGTCGATAGTGGTAGCGTCGTTCAGCCTGACCAACGCCTATGAACAGGCACACCCAGGTCTGATCAAGGTGCGTTTTGAGTGCTTCGATAATCACCTCATGCCCCGCGCCATCCTGCAAGGCAGCCGGAAACAGGATCACTGGGCTCTGCGCGGTGATTTCCATATCACGCACCATTCGGGTTAGCCTCGCAGCCGTCACCACAGACGGGTGCAACGCGTTTACGGCCAGGCCGGGTGGGATAACACTGGCGCGGACATCATGCAGGTAGCCAGCCTCGGCAAGCAGGTTTTCCAAAAAGCGCGAGGCCAGGAGAACGCGGTCGCCCTTGAGGGCGTTTTGAAGACCGGGCGTGGGTTTGCCGTTCCGCTGAACCGGAAGATCATACAGGCTGACCACGTGTGGTACCCGGTGCTTCCCGACGGCCTTGAGCACCAGACCAGCAGCATCCTCCCCGTGGGAGTGTACCAGCTGCGCATCCCAGTCGCTCAGCTTCCCGGCAATTTTACCAGCCGGGTTTCCGATGGGGTTAACCGAGGAGATCGCGATATTTTCGTGGTCAACGCCAGCGCGCTGGGCTTCAGCGACCATAAAGCCGCCACCGCTGACGATCTTGCTGTCACCACCAAACCGCTGGATAGCCGCAGCCAAATCCAGAGCCACACGGTTTACAGGCCCGGCTTCGAGGTATTCTGAAACCTGAACGATTGCGCCGTTCGACCTTTCGCCCAATCCACTATTGGCGGGGGTATTTGCCGTCATGGTTCACCCAACACTTTCAATTTCCCGGACATACGAGTCACGAGCGTTTCTCGCGCCAACCGTCGTCACGGGTTGTTCGCGGCGGTCATGTGTGAGATGCCAACGAAAGACGTCAACGGGCACAATGACCTGACAAACCTGCAAACCAGACGAGGCGCATAATGACAAATACGCTAATTCGGACCGATGGGACAAGACTGGTCTACGATCGGTTGAATGCTCAAGACGATATTTCCGCGCCCGGATTGGTGTTTTTATGTGGTTTTGGGTCGGATAAGGAAGGATCCAAGGCATTGTTCCTAGAGGAGCATGCCAAAAAAACCGGTCAATCCTTCGTTCGGTTTGATTATTTTGGCCACGGCCAATCCGACGGTGACTTCAAGGATGGCACAATCGGTCGCTGGGCCGAGGATGTTCTTGCCGTCATCGACGAGTTGACCACGGGGCCGCAAATTCTGATCGGCTCGTCGATGGGGGGCTGGCTGATGCTGCTCGCCGCGCTGGCACGAAAGGACCGTGTGGCCGGATTGATCGGCATTGCTGCTGCCCCTGATTTTACCAAACGTCTGCAATGGCCAAAGCTGTCTGCCGAACAGCAGAAAATCTGCATGGATCAGGGTTTCGTTCAGGTGCCGTCCAATTACGAAGACGACTACATCTTCACCCGCGCCTTGTTCGAGGACGGGGCACGGAACCTGTTGCTCGAAGGTCCGATCGATCTCGATATTCCGATCACGCTGCTCCACGGGCAGCAGGACGCGGATGTGCCGGTTGAGATTTCCTTGGATATTGCGCGACTGGTTCATAGCGATGATGTGGTGATTGAACTGGTCAAATCCGCCGATCACCGGTTCTCCGGTCCCGATGAACTCAACCGCTTGGCCGCAGCAGTCGATACAATGACTGGAAAGCTCAGCTGATGGCCCGTGCACCCAAAGAACCGATCAGCACGCTCAAGCTGCCTGTTCCTTCAGCCGTTGCACTGGAAATGATGCTGGCTGCCCTGATTTCTCTGCTGCTGGTCGAGCTTGGGCGGATGGCGGGGCCTTTTGGTTGGGTCTTCGGCCCCATCAGTGCCTGGTTCAACTGGTTCGCGACCTTTTTCCACGAGTTCGGTCACGGCTTTTTTGTGTTGATCAGCGACAGTTCAATCGTGGATTTCCAGCTTAATTGGGACGGCTCGGGCAGCGTCACCTATACGGTTGAAAGCTGGCGTCTGCCAATTTCATGGGCTGGTTACGCCACACCGCCCCTGGTGGGTGCGGTTTTATACTGGGAGGCTCACGGCCGGGGACTGGAAACGCAGGGCACGCTGGTCGTCGTTGCCGCCATTATTGGCGGTGTGACGCTCTGGTGGCCCAAAGAAGACGCAGTCCCGACCATCACCATTGCGGCTATTCTGGTGGTCAGCCTGCTGATCGTCGCGCTTCTATGCGCGTCCAGCATCGGAAAGCGGGTTCCAGTGGACTGGGTGCAGCGAATCATCGCCGCGACCCTTTTGATCGAGGGCGTTCGTTCGGTCTGGTACTTGCTGGGGCTAGGGGAGCCATCGGATGCCATGTCTCTGGCCAAGCTCTACGTCTTGCCTGAGTTCTTCTGGGTTTTGACGTGGCTCGCCTGGACGGCTGCCTGCGTGCTGGTGACCTACCGGCTGGAGGTTATGGACAGACGCCGCAAGCTGCTCAACGCCCCAAGGAAAAATCCGGCGAGGAAAAAATAGCGTCCAGTCCTTCGCGATAGGTCGGGAAAGCAGGTGTCCATCCCAGAACGTCTTTGAGCTTCTGATTGGCCACTCGCTTGTTGTCCGCATAGAAACTGCGGCCCATCGCGGACAAACCCGCGTCATCCATCGACACCGGCTTCGGCACGGGCTGGCCCAGCAGGTCGCAGGCGTAGGCGATGACATCGCCCGGCGCGCAAGAAAAATCATCACACACGTTGAAAATTTCCGCCTGCGGAGGCTGTGCCGTTGGATGGATCATGGAGGCGAATACGGCTGTCGCTATGTCTTCGACGTGGATGCGGCTGAACACCTGATCGGGCTTGTCGATGATGCGCGCCCGACCGCTGCGGACCGTTTCCAGCGCATTGCGGCCCGGCCCATAAATCCCTGCCAGCCGGAACAGATGCATGGGCCAGCCAAAACGGGTCCAGGCGGCTTCAGCCTTCAACCGTGACAACCCGCGGGCCGAGGTACTGCGCGCGGCTGAGGTTTCATCAACCAAAGCCCCTTGCCAGTCGCCATAGACCACGGTGGTGGACAAATACCCCGCCCATGTCGGTTCCAGTGACCCCGCCAAAGGTTCAAGCAGGGGCAGCAAGGGGTCATGACCCGCCTTTGCCGTGCCGATAGACTGCAGAATGTGGGAGCTGTGGGCTAAGGCAGCCTGTACTTCGTCCGATAACTGCGTGGCTTCACTGGCGTCCAAGACCAAAGCCCGAATCCCACTTTCACGCAGCCGCTGGGCCTTTTCCTCCGTTCGGACTGTTCCGTAGACTGTCCAGCCGGCCTCAAGCGCTCGGCGCGCAAGAGCTTGTCCTGAAAAACCAAGGCCAAAACAGAATAATTGGTTAGGATGGATGCTCACGGTTTTGCCACGCTCTATAGCTAACTGGGTTCCATGTCTCTTAGTTATCTTTTTCGGTCTTTAAGCCTAGGGCTGATTTGTCTGGTCTGCTCCCTCGCAGCGCCAGTCTGGGCGATTGACCCGGCAGATGTTCCAAACGACCATCGCGGCACCTTTGTCAGTTGCATGGCCAAAGGTGAGTTCGACCCCGTGCTTGCCTTGGATTATGCTGAACAGTGGCTTTCGTCGGATGCGGGCGGTGAGCCCTATGCCTTTTACTGTTTGGCCATCGCAACCTTTCGCGCCGGTGACCCACGAAGAGCTGCGGAAATTCTGGAAAACATCAGCACTGACGCGCGCTTCAGTGACACGGGTTACGCGCTGAGCCTCATCCGATCAGCAGGCGACCTGTTCGATGCAGCCGGTGAGTTGGAGCGGGCTTTCCGTGCCTACACCAAAGCCTTGGACATTGACCGCTTCGAGCCTTCGATATGGGTGGATCGAGCCTTGGTGCGCGCAGATCTGGGAGATTACGAAGGAACCGTTTCTGACCTTGATCTTGCTTTGGCGCTCGATCCAGAAAATGTCGAGGCGCTGGTTTTCCGCGGTTCTACCCATCTTGCGACCGATGACCTTGAAACAGCAGCTGATGATGCGCTGCAAGCCCTATTGATTGAACCCTTCAACGTTCCCGGTCTGTGGCTGCGAGCGCAAATCGCGCTGGCGTCGGGGGATGCCGAATTGGCAAGCAGTGATCTACAACGAATTATTGATCGCGATGATGGGCAATTCGCGACGTTGGCTCGGGAAGCGCTGGAAGTGGTTTCACGCGCGGCTCAAAAATCGACGTTGGAGTAGTGGCGCGGCGGCGGCACGCCATCGATACGGTCAGCGAGGATGGCTTCCATGGCCCGCCGTGACTTGACCCGGGCATACCAGCGGCGAAGCACCGGATAGCGGTCCCATTCGATCAAGTCGACGTAATCAAGCACAGAAATCTGCGCCACAGCAGCAATGTCAGCGAGGCTGTAAGATCCGCCGGCAATCCAGTTCCGGTGCTCGTACAGCTCCTCAATCACACTGAGGTATTTGGTAGAGAGCTGGACGGCGGTGCGCATGGCGGTGCTGTCCGGCGCCCCCAGACGCGCCATTGGCTTTTGGACTTTTTCAAACAAAATCGGCTTGGTCACGCGACCACCCATGTCCACGGCAAAATAATGGGTCAGACGGCGGGCCTCAGCACGCTCTATGATGTCACGTCCAATCAGCGGCGGGTCCGGGTAACTTTCATCCAGATACTCCGCGATCACCATCATGTAAGGCAGCTGCGCACCATTCACATCTTCCAGCGTTGGGATCTCCATCACCGGGGCATCTGGGACAGGCATGGACGGTGGTGCTTCCCGAAAATCCAGACGCTTTTCGCCCAGCATCAAGCGAATGATTCGACAGTTTGGATCGAGAGGAAAATGGAATAATGTTCGCATAATATTCGCCTACAACCTTAGACGTTCACTGACAAGGCTTAGACGAAACGGAAGACCGCCGATGGAGGTCAAAAACGGCAAAATCATTGCTAGATCATGGCTCTAGGCTCGACTACGGCCTTGTTTTCCGTTGCCCTTTCGCAACGCTGTGCATCAAGAGGCACAGTTCTTCCCGTAACTGCTGAAATTTCCCTTCTCTTGATTGTCACAGAACAGGTTTGAGTCGATGACCGCAGGGTCGGTTTTTCTGGAAAACCCTTTGGTGGACCAGAAAAACTCATAATCATTGCTTAGGCGGACTTCATGTTCGGGCTGCTTGTTCTTCAATCTATTGTTCAGGGCGTTACGGAGTTCCTCCCCGTTTCCAGCTCAGGACACCTTGTGCTGATCTGGAGCGCTGCCTCCTGGGTCGGGATTGGGGAGGACGTTACGCAGGCTGAAATGCTCACGCTGAACGTGGCGCTGCATGTTGGCACTTTGGCGGCGGTGGTAATCTATTTCTGGCGTATGGTCCTCAATGTTGCGCAGGGCGGCATCGATACGCTGCTGATGCGGGAAACCTATAACCGGCGGTTGTTCTTCTTTGTTGTGATCGCTAGCATTCCCCTGATGGCTGCGGGCCTTGCCGTTGCGACTTTCGTGCCTGACGCTTGGTTGCTGAACCCCATAGTGGTTGCCTCGGCTACGCTGGTTTTTGGCCTGGTTCTGCTGTTCGCTGATATTGGTTTTGGCAGTACGCGTGCGGCCAAAGACATCACGGTTGTCGATGCCCTCGTCTTTGGGTTTCTGCAGTGTCTGGCTTTGATCCCGGGCACGTCTCGTTCAGGTATCACCATGACGGCGGGTCGCTTGCTATCGATCAATCGGACAGATGCAGCGCGGTTGTCCATGATCCTGTCCATTCCAGCGATTATCGCGGCAGGTGGATACGAGACTTATTCAACGGTCATGGATGGAAATTGGGATTTGAGCCGTCTGGCGCTGCTAGGTGCAGGTTTGGCGTTCATCTCAGCCATGGCGGCCATCTGGATGTTCATGCGCTTCATTCGCGTGTCGGACTTGTTGCCGTTTGTGATTTACCGCGTTGTTCTGGCGCTTTCCATTTTCGCATTTATCCTCGTGATCGGGGTGTCAGCGACACCACCGATCTAGCAGGATCAAGGCCGATTTCCTCAAGCCTTGGCGTACTGACCACCATTGCGGAAGCGTACCAGATAGGTTGGCAGGATCGTCTCGATCGGAGCCGTATCAACACCCAAAGCCTCAACACCCGGCAGGCTGCCTGTCGCAACGTTATCATTGCGCAGCAGAACCACCTGATCGCGCGTCAGTGGTGGTACGGGGGCGAGGGTGCCAACCAGTCCGATCAATTCAGCCACACCCCACGGCACGTGTACCCGTGGTGCCTTGGAGTAGGTAATGGACTGCATCAGCTCCATGAGTTCTTTGAACGAGTAGGTTTTTGGTCCCGCAAGCTCGTAAGTCTGACCTTGAGCCGCGCTGTTGCTGACTGCAGCCATCACGGCATCAGCAACATCGCTGACGCTGATGGGTTGGAAGAGCGTCTTGCCGCCGCCGATCAGCGGGACAACCGGCATGCCGCCAAATCGGTTAAAGAAACCGTCTTCGGGACCAACGACAATGCTGGGGCGAAGGATCGTTGCCTTGGGGAAAGCTCGCAGGACTGCCTTTTCACCCAAAGCTTTGCAGCGGGCGTAATCCGATGCACTGCGCTCGTCCGCGCCCAGGGCCGAAACCTGCACCATGGTGCTCGCCACTGCTTTTGCAGCGGCGGCAGCAACATTGGCCGCGCCATCGACCATTGTGGCTGCGAAGGACTGTCCCTTCCCGCTCTCGAACAAAAGGCCTACGAGGTTGATCACCACGTCCGCACCCTCAACCGCGCGCGCAACCGCTACTTTGTTTTGCACCGGTGCATAGACGGGTTGGACCTGCCCAACTTCACCCTGCGTCAACAGGTGACGCGCTTTGGACGGGTGACGCGAAGCAATGCGAACGCGGTAGCCTGCGCGTGTCAGTTGCGGAACGATATACCGCGCTAAAAACCCCGTGCCGCCAAACACCGTAGCAATCTTTTGAGCCATCTTCAGGATCTCCGAAGTCATCTGCCCCCAAGGGCAACTTGAATGTCAGAAAAGACCAATAGTCCAAGCTTGGGCTGCTGACAAAGCGCGTATTGACCAAGGGAGGGTCACACCGCAGAAAATGATAGGCTGGCATGTGTTGACATGTGCGCTGAAAGCGGGTTTATGCCGCATCACTTCAGTCCGTTTGCGGAGTCAATTCGCACTGACGAGACGGAGCCCAGGTGGCGGAATTGGTAGACGCGCAGGTTTCAGGTACCTGTGCCCTTAGGGGCGTGGAAGTTCGAGTCTTCTCCTGGGCACCATTGAATGTCCTCAGATCCATAGTAACCCACTGTTTCCCAACACTTTTTCACGTGTTGTCCGGGGAGACGGTAGGTCATGCGCACAACTAAGCCAACAATAGCCGCAATTGCTTTCGGAGTTCTGTTTAGCATTTCACCAGCTTCTGCTGACCCAGAGGCAATTGCTCGGCAGTCTGGTGATCACTGGGCCAATTGTAATGCAGAGGGATGGCTATCAATGCGGTCCGAAGACTCTTTCATCTTTGGTCCAAATTGGAAAGCTGAAGGGAAACTGGAGGTTACTCAATTCATCAACTGGGCCATGTCAGAACTTTGCGCCGATGGAAAGAACACGACCGTTATCAATGGATACGCCACCAGCGGAAACCTTGTTCAGATAGTCTGGACAGATGACATCAGGGGCGTCACCGGCACGGACACACTGTTGATTGAAAATGGGGAAATCGCCGGACAAACAGTTGGCGAGTTCCCAATAGTCGCCGGTACGGTCGCACAGTAGTTCCTAGAAGGTCGCTAACCTTTTCATCCACTGGTTCAATACCTCTATTGGGTATCCTACTCCGTAGCTCTCACCGACTCCTGAGACTGACCAACCTCCCAGCCTGTCCGTGATGTCCTTTGGACACTGCACGGCTCTCAATCGATCTCTGAATGAGTGCCGGAAGGAGTGGATGACACAGCCGTCTGGCGTCATCGG
>JBMTIF010000017.1:0-12585 GCA_049437045.1 Alphaproteobacteria bacterium
GGCGGACAACTAACGCGACGGTATGGCGTGCCTTATCGATCTTCGGGAGTGTGCGCTGCGAATATTCCGGACGCGCAAGCTGCTTGGGAAACGCAAATGTCACTCTGGGCGACCATGACTGGTGGGGCCGACATGGTCATGCATGCCGCCGGTTGGATGGAAGGCGGCCTGTCAGCTTCGTTCGAGAAAATGGTCATCGATGCCGATATGATCCAGATGCTGCAATCCTATATGCAGCCCATCGAAGTAAGCGAGGCCACCCTCGGCCTCGATGCGATTTCAGAGGTTGGACCCGGTGGACATTTCTTCGGAACTCCACAAACGATGGAGCGCTTCGAGACCGCATTTTACGCCCCTATGCTGTCGGACTGGCGGAACTACGAGACGTGGTCCGAGGATGGCAGCAAAACAGCTTACGAGCGCGCCAACACACTCTACAAGCAGTTGCTCGCAGAGTACGAAGAACCACCGATTGATCCTGCAACGAAAGACGCGATCAACGACTTCGTAGACCGCCGGATCGCAGAAGGTGGCTCCTTCGACGACGATTAGGGGCAGGCACGGAGAAAGTTTTCCAGTCTGCGGCGCGGAGTCGCAGCTTTTGTCGCATCTGTTTATTTCTGGGAATACCTTTGGGTTAGCCTTGGGTCGTCATCAGGCAAAAGCAGCAAGAAAGGAAACTTCATGCCCGCGCCAAGCGCTCCTGAGAGCGCCAGTCAAGACGCCGAACCTCCGTCGTCAACATCCCGCCCTCGCAAGTCCCGCTCCGGCGGACGTGCAGCTCGCGCAGCTCAAGCTCAACGCGCACAAGCTTCCGCCGGAAGCGCTTATGCCACCCCCCGGCGCAACACCATAGGTGGCCTGAACATCGTTTCAGATGAAGCCTTGCAGCAAATTCATGATGCCTCGCTGCACATTCTCGAAAACTTCGGTATCGAATTCATGGCTCAGGACGCACGCGATACTTTCGCTGCGGCGGGGGCTATTGCAGATAATGAAACAGGCCGGGTCAGGTTGGGGCGAGAGCTGGTTGATGCAGCACTGAGCACCTGCCCTTCATACTTCGAGCTGACGCCCCGAAACCCTGCGCGAAAACTGCGCTTGGGTGAAAATTTCATGAATTTCACGCTCGTCGCTGGTCCGCCTTCGGTGCACGATGAAGTTCGGGGACGCCGCTCTGGCGGGATGGCGGACTACGTGGAACTGGTCAAGCTGGCACAGTCATTTGACGTCGTGCACGCCGTTGGCAACCAACCGGTCGCACCGATGGAACTCCCGGCCAACACGCGCCATCTGGATACCTATTGCGCCAATCTGCGCTACACAGACCGGACCTTTCACGCCTCTGCAATCGGGGCAGAGCGCGCCCTCGATGCCATCGACATGATGGCCATATCGCGCGGCATGACGCGAGAGGAACTCAAACTCGACCCTTCACTTGCAACTGTGATTTCTGTCAATTCTCCGCGCAAGGTCGACAGCGCCATGACTGATGGCTTGCGGGCAATGGCAACTTGGGGTCAGGCCGTGTCGATCACCCCGTTCTGCCTGATGGGTGCTATGGCACCGATTTCCGTGCCGGCTGCTGTCGCTCAATCAAATGCAGAAGCTTTGGCGTGCATTGTGTTGACCCAGCTCATCAACCCTGGCTCCCCTGTCATCTATGGCTCTTATATCTCTAACGTCGATCTGCAATCCGGGGCACCGGCTTTTGGCACGCCCGAGCACGTTCAGGCAACGATGATCGCAGGACAGTTGGCGCGGAAGTACAATCTGCCCTATCGCGCCTCCAATGCCTGTGCGTCCAACACCTGTGATGCACAGGCGGCTTATGAGTCCATGAACGCATTGTGGGCCTGTGCTCTGGGTGGTGCGCATTTGATCTACCACGGTGCAGGCTGGCTGGAAGGTGGGCTACAGGCTTCATACGAGAAGATTATTCTCGACGTGGAACTGGCACAGGAAATGGTGGAAACCTGCTCACCGGTCTCGGTTAATGCGGAGACGCTGGCGCTGGAAGCTGTCGCAGGCGTGCCGCCCGGTGGGCACTATTTCGGTGAAGCCCACACCTTGGCCAAGTTCGACAGCGCCTTCTACAAGCCGCTGGTATCTGATTTGACCAACCACGAAAACTGGCTGGACGCAGGCGGCAAAACAGCGACTCAGCGTTGTACGGAAATCTGGCAGGAAAAACTGGCCAATTATGTGGAACCAAAACTGCCCGAAGATCGGATTGATGCCTTGGAAGCATTCATGGCAAAGCGAAGAGAAGAGCTTAAAGACACGTATATCTAATTGCGCGAATCCGCAAAATTCAAAAGGCCGTTTCTCGTGCCTGAGAAACGGCCTTTCAAAAAGCTTTGAACCGACTGTTTGGAACAGTCGGATCTGGACTTAGTCTGCGCAGTACTCGCCAGTCTTGGAGTATGCAATTTCCTCACAAGATGACAGGGTACTGGTAACAACAGTGGTGGATGCGCCGGTCAGAACCTGACCCTGCGTGGTGCCGGTCGTGATCACTGTACCAGTTGACCCAACACCGATCCCGCCGCTCGTCAGAACGACTTCTTCAGACGGAACACATGCACCCAGCGTGAGCGCAGCAACAGCTGCCAAAGCGAAACGCTTCATTTCTTTATTCTCCCGAATTACGGACGTCGGCACCTTAGGAGCCGATTGCGACAGAAGAGTGGCTTTTGACACCACAGACGCGCCGACGTCGCCGAAACGGCACTAAAGTCTCAACTACCTGACTTATGCGCTAAAAGTCCAGTGTCTTAGGAGGTTATGCGGTAGTTTTTGCAAGTTAGTTACAGAAAAACCATGCTCAAAAGTCGGAGTTATCCCCAGATCTTTCAGCTTTACCCTCAAGATTTACTAAGCGCATAACTTTTAACTCGGATCAGAAGATGTCGCCAATGTTGGTAACACCACCCAGTCGACTGGATGCCAAAGACGCAGCACCTGACGGGTAGCCCATCCGCGCGCGCAGAGCCGTGTTTTGCTCGTAAATGTCCGGCATGATTACAAGCTCACCGTCATGGCTGGGCCAAGCGTTGTAGTAGATCGTGTAAATCGGAACATCCTGATTCAGAGCAACGTGAGTGATTTCACGTGACTCCATTCGAGCGACAATTTCCTGGAAAGAAAATTCACCCGGCTTGTCTCCAGACAGCAGCCAATGCGCAAAGTGCTCCGCCGCACCAACCCGGATACAACCGGAGGACTTTGCACGCTCAGGCAGCTCAAACAGGGAGTCATCCGGGCTGTCGTGCATGTAAATCGAAGAGGAGTTTTCGAGGTTGAAGCGCACACCGCCGAGGACGTTTTGCGGCCCCGCTTCCTGTTTCCACGTATAGTTGCGAACATTGATGTTATTGAAGTCGAGTTCAAACGGGCTGACTTGGCGTGAACCAGAGTAAATGGATAGCCCCATCTTGTTCAAAAAGTCTGGTCCCTTTTCCAAGGCGAGGGGGACCAGATCTTTCTCTACAATTGAATAGGGTGCCGTCCAGTCGGGGCTGAATTTCAACCCGGTAATCTTATCGTTGCTAAGAGGCGTGCGACGGGTTGGGCGACCAACGACAACGTTGACGCCAAAGGCAACATTGTTGCCCTCCATGGCCATAAGTTCTGCCGCGCCAACGTTGAGCATGACCCAGCGCCCTTGCGATGGAAGGTTTGGTTCACCCCAACGGAGACGTTCCATGTTAACGCGATAGGTGACGAATTCTGCGGGTGAGAGATATGGAATATCCCTCTGAGCAGCTTGCTTCATCGCACCATAGAAGCGTGTGTTCGGCGGTAGACTGTTGAGCCAACCTGCGAAATCTGCCGTCTGCAGGCCCCGCGTCAGTTCACTGGCCGCATCAATCCGAGGCACAGGGTTATAGCGCCCTTCTTTCACGTCACGGATATAGCGCAGCAGGCCAGCGGTAAGTTCGAGATCAATTTGCGAAACCTGAGTCCCACTCAACGACCCACCGGGCAAGCCACGGTCAGCGGGCAGGTAGTCATTGGGGAGCAGCCCGTCGATCCTTGAATCCTGGAAAGTCCGGATCAAAACCTGAGCCGCCGGCAACCAGCCATCCTGATTGTACCAAATCGGGTTGTAGCCATTTTTGCTGTAAATGCGCCGCAACTGAGACGGTGAAACGCCCGATGTACGGAGCGGCATTGGCGACGCCCCGGTCAAGTAGGGTTCAATAGTGTCTGCCCCTGTCCGTGGCAGCGCGTAGGTGCTGCTTGGCTCGAGCACTGTCACGTTCGAAGCCAACTCGGTTGCACCCGGGCCCTCTTCGATGTTTGCGATCAGCACGGTTTCCGCACCCGCCGCTTCCGCAGGAATAGACTCCGTCGATCCTTCGTATGGAACCTCATCAACAATGACACAGGCAGCAAGACCGAAACCCGAAACCAACAGGCTGGCTGCAGCAAGGCGTTTGATTGGCAACAAGCGATTCAAAGTGCTGTACATAAAGTCCCTTCCGGACGACGACGCAAAAGAAAGAAAAGAAGCGCTGCGTCGGCGCTGTCTGAATATGACATTCTGCGAATTTCTCAACCGACTGGTCGATTAACGAAATAGAAGTTGCACAAAGAAATGCGGATAAAATTCATAATGCGCTGTTTTTGCGACGCTTTTTAGCGGATCGACTGCTTGAACAAACCCGCGTGAGCGATGCCTGAAGGACTGAAGTTCAAGATTTGTATGCATCTCGGTGTGATTGGATTCGGCCAATTTAGAATAGTGAAAGGTTCATGTGGATGGCTGCTGCCAACCAGATTCGTGGCTGTTGGGTTGCGTGGATCGGTTCGTGCAAGCATATCCTTAAAGAACAATGTTGAACCTTTTTAGGCAAAGTGAGAGTCCACAATGTCCGCAGACTTCAAAATGCCAGTGCGCGACGGATTTGTAGAAGCGATTGGGAATACCCCGCTGATCCGATTGAGAAAGGCATCCGAAGAAACCGGCTGTACGATTCTTGGCAAAGCCGAATTCATGAACCCCGGCGGATCGGTCAAAGACCGCGCTGCCCTGGGCATCATTAAAGCCGCCGAGGCTTCTGGGGCACTCAAGCCGGGCGCGACAATCGTAGAAGGTACAGCAGGAAATACCGGTATCGGCATCGCCCATGTCGCTGCTGCACGCGGCTATAAAGCGACAATCGTCATGCCGGAAACCCAGAGTCAGGAAAAGAAAGACGCCCTGCGGCAGTTGGGGGCTGAACTCATTCTGGTCCCTGCAGTGCCCTACCGTGACCCGAATAACTACGTCAAATATTCTGCCCGGCTTGCCGAAGAACGCGCGGCGCAAACGCCGGGAATGGCAATATGGGCCAACCAGTTTGACAACACCGCGAACCGCGATGCCCACGCAGAGACGACCGGCCCCGAAATTCTACGCGACCTGGATGGCAAGGTTGATGGTTTCATCTGTGCCGTTGGCTCAGGCGGAACGCTTAGTGGCGTGGCAATGGCGCTTCGCGCCGCCAATCCAGACGTGAAAATTGGTCTCGCTGACCCTTTCGGCGCGGCCTTGTTTGCCTACTACACCGAGGGCGAGTTCAGGTCCGAGGGCGGATCGATCACAGAAGGCATTGGCCAAGGCCGGATCACAGCTAATCTGGAAGGCTTCCAGCCCGACTTCTCCTACCGCGTTTCTGATGAGGAAATGCTGGCTCGGGCCTATCAACTGCTCCAAGAAGAGGGCCTGTTTCTGGGCGGATCGGCTGCGCTCAACGTGGCTGGCGCAATCAAAATGGCTGCCGACATGCCTGCGGGCTCAACCATTGTTACCATGCTGTGCGACAGTGGCAGCCGCTACGCTTCGAAGATGTACAACCCCGAGTTCCTCCGCAGCAAAGACCTGCCAACGCCGCCTTGGATGGAAGGCTGACAATCATGGTCTCAGCGCTCATTTCCGCTTCAGAGCTTCACCAGCGACTTTCAGCAGGTGAGCCCATCAAGCTGCTCGATGGAACCTTCTATCTGCCGACTGAAGCGAAAGATGCGAACGCCCTTTTCAAAGCGGCCCATATCGAAGGCGCGCAGTTCTTTGACATTGATGCGGTATGCACGCCATCTGACCTGCCCCACACTGCGCCGACGCCCGAAATCTTCGCGCAGGCCGTCGGCGACTTGGGCATTTCCGAGCATGATACCGTCGTCGTCTACGATCAGAAAAACCTGTTCAGCGCCCCTCGGGTCTGGTGGACATTCCGCATGTTTGGCCATGACCGGGTGCTGGTTCTGAACGGTGGATTGCCCGCATGGATCGCTGCTGGGTACGCAACCGTTTCCAACGCAAAACCAGCCTCACCCGTGGCTTATACGCCTAAGGGTGATTTCCGATCTGATTTTCTGGCGGATAAGGTTGACGTAAAAGCAGCTCTGGATGCGGGCAAGCCGGTGGCCGATGCCCGCCCCGCTGGTCGTTTCACCGGTGTCGATAAAGAGCCGCGGGCCGGGATGCGAAGCGGCCATATGCCCGGTGCATCCAGTGTTCCGCTTTCAACTTTGATCGCGCATAACGGCGAATTGGTCACGCATTCTCAAATAAAAACTGCATTTGGAAAATTGGACGATGAAAGTCCGATAATAACCACCTGCGGCTCTGGAGTTACCGCTGCGGGTCTAAGCCTAAGTCTGTATGAAATAGGTCGAGAAAGCCGGGTTTACGACGGCTCGTGGTCTGAGTGGGGCCAAGAAACATCTGATACTGTTGTAGTCACGGGCGAGGAATAGTCGCTCTTTAATTGCTGGCACAGCAATTGCTCCAACCACTTCATTGAAAAAAGAGTGCAAGCAAGCGCTTTATCAAACCTAAGTGGAATGGGCGAACCTAACTCATGAAGAACGACATGTTCGCGATCTTGATCGCCGTCGTTGGCATCAGCGCGACTGGCGCTGCGGTGTCACAGAATTTAGTTGATCCGGTCTCGAATGAGACCAACCTGCGGATTTACTCTCCCCACCTCGGGCGCGTGGTTGCTGACTCGAACTACTACACGGAAATCATTCGTACGGCCGTAGACCGGGATCCTTACCTGGCCGCAACTTCCGCTGCCTATCAGTCTCAATACGGCTTCACCTCGTCGCAGACCCGGCAGCTGGATTATCAAAACCGTCGCTCGGGCTGGCGATTGGTTGGCGTCGAGCCTGCTCCAATTTCTGGTGAAATCGTTGGCCTGCAACCGGTTCCGGATGGTCTCCCTGCTGGCTCAGTCGAGGTGGTTGGCGAGGAGCTGGCCCGGTTTCGGGTAAATGTCGGTGTTCGTCTCTATCGCGCACCTTCCGGCAAATATTACTACGTTGAAGATCCAACGGCACCGGGTTCCACGGGTGCTAACCTCGTATTTGGTCAAGCGCCCGAAGGGTCACGCGCGGTCAATCCGGCAAGCGTAGGCGTAACGGAAGTTCCCGCAGGTTTTACCATCGTGCGAGGTCCGGATGGACGGCTCTACCTGGCACCAGAAGGCCAGTTCAACTAGGTCGAACGAACCCCAAATTGATGGCAGAACAGCGCGTTAAAGAAGCAGCAGTTTGACGCGCTGTGTTCGCTTCTGATTAGTGCACAGGCTGGGTCAATCGGGCTGCTAGCGCCTTGAGATAAGCCTGATTAACCCCAAAGTCACGGCGACCGTAAACTGACCACGCGTATAGGCTGACACGTAAACTGCTCGGGTCGGAGTCATCAATCCAGTACGACAGGCCGTTTGGAAAACGCATGGTCTTTGTTCGAAGGACATAGACCCCGGACAGATCACGGATTTCACGCGCCTCGCCTTTGTGCTCAGAGACGACGAAGGCCTCGATTGCCGCATGAATGCCCTCCGAGTCCAGACCAGTTACGACTACAGACTCACCCTCTGCACTGAGGTCGGTCAGGTCGGCATCAGCATAAAGGTAATCATTACCCCCACGCGCTCGACGCAACTCGTCAAGAGCGCGGAGTTTGATTGATTGATCGGAAAAGAAGCCTTCAAGCAGGGCGGTTAACATCATATGACTCGCTTTGTTTATTTTCGCTAAGGTCAGCCGCGACAGGCTGCGCCTTGTTATGAGCGGGTACATAACGCACATGAGCGATATGGAAATTCACAGTTCAGAGATCGCTGTCATCGGCGCGGGGCCGGTCGGTTTGACGCTCGCGCTCGGGTTGGCTCAAAGAGGACATGTCGTCCGCCTTGTGGACGCCGGTCCAGACCCCCGCAAAGCGACCGAACCTCTCCCCGCGCGATCAACAGCACTCATGCCGTTGAGCATCGAAACCTTAACCGCAATTGGGGTTTGGCAGCGGGTTGAGCACCTCAGCGCCCCCTTGGACAAGCTGCGCTTGATTGATGACCAGGCAGACCGATGGACCAACCCGGTCATCGAGACTTTCAGCGCCAATGAAATCACCGATACGCCTTTCGGCTACAATATCATCAACACCGATCTGACTGCATCCCTGCTCGATATGGCCGACAACACTGACGGTCTGACCCTGCACTACGAGTCCGCAGTGGAAAGCTGGCAACCGGGTTGCGTGACATTGGCAGATGGGGTCGAGCTGGATGCTGATCTTGTTTTCGACTGCGCTGGCCGCCATTCACCGGTACCGGAGCAAGCAGGGATAAAGATCAAGGATCACCATCCAAACCAGATCGCCTTGGTCTGTCAGATCGAGCATTCCACTGATCATGAGAATATTTCAACTGAGTTCCAGCGCCGAGAAGGGCCGCTGACGACCGTTCCCCTGCCCGTCTCAGACCGAAACAAACCGCGATCTGCAATCGTTTGGGTTCATCGGCCTGAGACGGCGGAAAAACTGCGGAAGCTGGACGACGAAGCATTTCGACTGACCCTGCAAAGCGCCCTGCGTGGCGTTCTTGGGGAAATCACGGATTTGCGTGCGCGCGGCGGCTTTAAAGTCGGAACCCAGGTTGCGGAAAGGTTTGATGGTCCGCAATTGGCACTGGTGGGTGAGACCGCCCATGTTCTGCCCCCCCTTGGCGCTCAAGGTCTCAATTCATCCTTCGCAGATGTTGCGGTTTTACTGTCACTTTTCGACCATCCATCCAAAGTCGCAGACCCCGATATGCTAAGGCGCTATGGTGCCCAGCGGCGGGGCGATGTAATAAGTCGTTTAACGGCGACCCACTTTTTGAACCAAGCGATACAAAACGACCGCTTGGGTCTGGATCACGCCAGACGAGCGGCTCTTAAGTCTCTCGGATGGCTCAAACCGGTTCGTCACGGATTGATGCGCGCAGGAATGCGCCCTTTTGGAGTGAGCTGAACCGACATGAGCCAAGCGACTGCGACTGATTTTGTTATTGATGCAGCACCAGTTATCCCAGTCGTGGTCATCGAGGATGCGAGCAAAGCCGCAGACCTCGCCAAGGCGCTGGTGGCGGGCGGTCTACCCTGTATCGAAATAACACTGCGGACATCAGCGGCGATGGATGCGCTGGAAGCTGTGGCCAGCGTCGAAGGTGCGATTCCGGGGGTTGGAACCGTCGTTTCACCACAACAGCTCGAAGCAGCCAAAAAAGCGGGAGCACAGTTTGCCGTTTCCCCCGGCCATACTACTTCCCTGCTCGACGCGGCCGAGGCCATTAACCTGCCCTACCTGCCTGGTGCAGCGACCCCTGCGGAGATGCAAGGGTTGATGGAACGCGGATACAAGAATCTGAAGTTTTTCCCTGCTGAAGCCTCGGGCGGCGCGGCGTATCTGAAGAACTTCGCGAGTGTCTTCAAAGCCGTCCGCTTCTGTCCCACAGGTGGGGTTTCGCTGAAAAACATGCATGAATATCTGAGCCTGCCTAACGTCGATGTGGTCGGCGGCTCGTGGGTCTGCCCGAAAAGCGCGGTAGAGACCAGCAACTGGGATGAGTTGACGACACTTGCCAAGGAAGCCATCAAGGCCGCTCACGCTATTAACGCTTGAGGACCAACCATGTCTTCTGACACTGCTATGCCGAAAAGCTCGGCCGAACTTCGTGAAATGGTGGAACGCGCGACGCCGGAACAGCGTCTAGCGCTGGCCAAAGCCGGCATTACCCTCGCCGTGCTTCAGGAAAAACTTCGCATGGGATTTACCAATGAGGAAGTCGCGACCGTTTTGGCAACCGACGAGAACGACGATGTTGTCACCGAGGCCTATGAACTTTGGCGGCAGCGGCTGGAACAGTTCACTGAAACGCTGAATGACGAAGGCCAGCTTAACGACGACGGCAGCTTCGACGAAGACTGAACCAACCGGTCAGGGATAAGCTGCGGCTGCCACGCAGCCGGTCAAAGCTGGTGTATCGCCAATCAGCAGATAGGTTGGAATATCAGCGTTGAACTTCTGCATTCGTCCCTTGTCTTCGAACCGGGTGCGAAAGGTCGAAACGGGCAGGAAATCACGCAGAGCCTGCGCCACGCCACCGGCCACGTAGACACCACCTCTTGACCCCAAGGTCAGAGCAAGATCGCCTCCAAACTTGCCAAGCAGACCACAGAAAAGCGAGATGGTTTGCCGCTGCAACGAGCTTTCATCCGCCATACCATTTTCCACGATCTCCTTGGCCGACTGGGGGAGAACCGGGATTTGTTCGATCTCTGCCAAGGCTTCAAACAGCATCTCAAGACCAGAACCAGACAGCAGCCTTTCTGCTGACACGCGCCCGCCGGGAATGCGTCGGCGAAGAATTTGCAGGATACGGTCTTCTATTTCACGGCGCGGGGCAAAGGCAACGTGCCCGCCTTCACCAGACAGAACGATCCACCCCCCCGAGCGGTCAGGTACGGCACCCGAAACACCCAAACCCGTTCCCGGGCCAAAAATGGCTTTGGGGGACCCCTCAACCGGCGTTCCGCCACCGAGTTTCAGCAATTCGTTTTCAGGCAAATAGGGAATGGCGTTAGCCAGACCACTGAAGTCATTGATGAGCTTGAAATCCAGATCAAAAGTCTTGGCAATCTGCGCTTTGTCGATCACCCAAGAGCCATTGGTCAGGGAAACAACATCATCCTCCACTGGCCCTGCGGCTGCGAAGCACGCTTGATTGATTTCATCGAGATCAGCCTGGGATAGACCAAGGTCATCAAAATATTTGCGGATCGCCGTTTCGGGGTTGGGAAAACCACTGATTTGGTATTTCAGGATTTTCTCAACGGGCTTTTGCGGCTCGGTACCAAGCCCAAAACGAACGTTGGTCCCACCAATATCCGCAACCAGAATTAAACCGGCCATGATTTAGCCCACCACTACTTTTTCAGTCTCAGAAGCCACTGGAACCGTAAGGCTAGGCTCACCAAAAACTCCAGCCCCTGTCTCTGAGTCTCCGACAGTTGCACGGAATGCAGCAAAAAGCTCTCGGCCCATCAGAATGTGGCTTTGGCTGACATCGTCAACGGCTGCTTCACGAGCGTCAAACTCTTCAGCAGGAACCAGCACTTCGAGACCACCATTCTCAGCGTCCAGACGGATGACATCACCATCACGAATTTTCGCAATTGGACCGCCATCACTGGCTTCAGGGGTAAGATGGATGGCAGACGGTACCTTGCCCGATGCGCCAGACATACGGCCATCTGTAACCAGCGCGACCTTGAAGCCCAGCTTCTGCAAAATCGACAGCGGAGGCGTCAATTTGTGAAGCTCAGGCATCCCATTGGCTTTTGGACCCTGCGAACGAAGGACACAGACAAAATCGCCATGCAGTTCACCCGCTTTAAAGGCGGCCTGTATCTGGTTTTGATCGGTGAAAACCTTCGCCGGCGCTTCGATAAACCGATGCTCAGGAGCTACGGCTGAGATCTTGATGACAGACCGCCCAAGGTTTCCTGTCAAAACCTTCAGACCGCCGTTGGGTTGGAAGGGTTTGTCTGGCGTTGTCAGCACCTCTGGCATCAGCGATTCAGCGGGCGCTGGCTCAAAGGACAGAGTGTCTGGCGTCGCGATTTTTGCAACCTGACCATAATCATTCAGGCCGTTTTCCGTGATGGTCAGAGCGTCCGCGTGAAGGAAACCAGCGCCGCGCAATTGATCGATCAGGAACGGCAAACCACCCGCAGCCTCCATCGCGTTCACATCGGCGGAACCGTTTGGATAGACCTTCGCCAGCAGTGGCGTGACGTCAGAAATATCGTTCATATCGTCCCAAGTCAGACGAATGCCCCCAGCTGCCGCCATGGCGATGAGGTGCAGGGTCAGGTTCGTTGACCCGCCCGTAGCCATCAGGCCAACCAGACCATTAACGAACGCGCGCTCGTCAAGAACATGACCAATCGGGCGGTACCCTTCGCCCCGGTCGATGCAGCGCAGCGCAGCTCGCGTGCTTTCCTGCACTGCAATATCCCGCGCCAGTGTCCCCGGGCCAAAGAAGGTGGTCCCGGGAACATGCAGCCCCATGAACTCCATCAGCATCTGATTGGAGTTGGCTGTTCCATAAAAGGTGCAGGTACCTGCGGAGTGATAGGACTTGCTCTCGCTTTCCAGCAACTCCTCACGGCCAATCTCGCCTTTGGCGAAGGCTTCTCGTACCTTGGCTTTCTCGTCGTTTGTCTGCCCCGTTCCCATCGGCCCGGCAGGCAGGAAAACAGCTGGCA
>JBMTIF010000018.1:0-12305 GCA_049437045.1 Alphaproteobacteria bacterium
GCGACTGAGTGACAGCTTCCTTGCCGATCCCAATGCTAGAAACGATTCCGAGACCGGTAACAACGACGCGACGCATGGCCATAAGCTGGGTTTCCTTTGGGTGAGCTTAGAAGGGAGCTTTAAAACTGGGACAGGGACGTGAACAGACCGACGCGAAGGTCTTCACAGGTGTAAATCTCACGACCATCGGCTTCGAGCTTCGCATTGGCGATGCCCAGATTGATGCCGCGGCGGATCACTTTTTTCATCTGGATGGTGTACTTCACCAGTTCCACGTCCTTGGTGACCTGACCGGTGAACTTCACCAGACCTGATCCCAGAGCGCGGCCCTTGCCTTCGCCACCGGTCCAGCCGAGGTAAAACCCAACCAGCTGCCACATGGCATCCAGCCCCAGACAGCCGGGCATGACCGGGTCGCCGATGAAGTGGCAGTCGAAAAACCAGAGGTCGTCTTTGATATCGAGTTCCGCGATGATCTCGCCTTTGCCGAATTCACCGCCCTCGTTGGAGATTTTGGTGATCCGGTCGAACATCAGCATCGGCGGGGCCGGAAGCTGGGCATTGGTGGGGCCAAACAGCTCACCACGGGACGACGCGAGCAACTGCTCATAGCTGAAGGATTCGGTTTTGGGTTCCACGACGGCGGGCTCCGGAATGCTGTACTAAGTGCGTCGCACTTTAGCAGGATCGAATAGCTGTAATAGGCATGAAAGGGCGACTCAGAGGAGCGTCGTCAACAGGGCGGCTACCAAGGTCATGGCAATGAGCACCAGCGGTGGCAAGCGCAAGACCCACAGAAAAAACAGTCCCAGCAAGGCTGCAGCGACGTAGGCGGTGGGGTCGCTGCTTTGCTGCACAAGGATTCCCGGCGACCAGAGCAGGAAGAACAGCGAAAACGCAGTCGCAGCCAGCAGGCCGACGACCGCCGCGTTAACGCCGGCGAGCGCGGCCTTGTAAGCACGGTTTCTGGAAAAACTGGCCGACAGCGGGACGACCGCAACAACCAGAAGGATACCGGGCAGGAAAATCGCGATTGTGCCGAGGATGCCGAGCACCAGACCGGTCAGCCCGCCAAACTGGCCACCCAGAAAGGCTGCAACTGCAAACACGGGCCCCGGTATGGCTTGAGCAAAGCCGTAGCCGGTTCGGAAGGAGCTTTCCGGCACCAGATCGGGTTCGACGAGCACGTCATTGAGCAGAGGCAGCACCACGTGACCCCCGCCAAAGACCAGCGACCCGGCCTGATAGAACCCGGCCATGAGCTGCACTTGGACCGACCCAAGCTGGAACAGGATGATCGTCAATGACAGTGCCAGCAGCACAAAGAAACCAACAAGGCAGGCCCAGACCAGTCCGCGACCCTCACTCGATACGGTTGAGGCCGTGGCGGCGGCTGTGACCCCTTCATCCTTGCGCAGCAACAGCAAGCCCATGAGGGCGCCAAAAAGTATTGGAAGGATATTCACAACCGTTCGCAACGGTCCAAGGTCACCTTCGGGCAACCTGTCGATGCCCATGAGCATCAGGATCAGAAAAAAAGCGAGAATGGTGATCATCCGCCGCGTCCCACCAAAGGACAGTGACTTGTACATGCCAATGGTCGCGTAGGAGATTACTGCCACGACAAGCGGCGTCATCCAGTCGGCCAGATGACCCATGAAAGACTGGATGAACCCTTCCCCCAGCCCACCTCCGGCAGCAGCGACAAAGAACAGTCCCAGTGCGAGCAGAATGATCATGGAGGGCACTAGAAACAGGCCCAGACACAAAAACGCCAGACCCAGGCTCCCCGACATCTTCCACGCGCAGGCAAAGGCCATCTGGCTGGACGTGGGGCCGGGTAAGGCCTGACAAAGGGCGAGCCGTTCAGCAAAGGCTTCGTCGTCCATCCAACCGGTTTTTTCGATGAAGGCGTCGCGGTAGTAGCCGATGTGCGCGACCGGTCCGCCAAAGGACGTCAGCCCCAGCCGGGCATAGGTTCTGATCAGGTCCGAGGATGTGGGTAAAGAATTGACGTTTTCGGACATGACCTCGACCTGCAAAATGGAGTAGGGGACGACTTAGCAAATGATCAGAGGTCCGGCCATGAGTGAAATTGTACCAGAAGGGTTCGAAGTTTCCTTCACCGAGATGAAGCACGGCACGCGCGAGGACTATCTGGCGCTGCATCAGCTTGAGCAGCCTTTTGTCAACGAAACCGGCGAGCGCGTCCTCAGGGAACTGGCCCGGCAGGGGGACGAGACGCTGGCCGGCTATAAGATCAACCGGTTGGAGCATGGCTTGCAGTCGGCAACCCGCGCACTCAACGACGGAGCTGATATCGACTGGATTGTTGCGGCGCTGTTGCATGACATTGGCGACGGTCTGGCGCCGCAGAACCATGACAAGATGGCGGCGGAGATCATTCGGCCCTTTGTTCGCGACGAGGTCGCCTGGACCGTTGAGCATCACGGTATTTTCCAGATGGTCTACTATGCCGAGCATTACGGCTGGGACCCGGAGAAACGGCAGGCGTTCAAGGATAGCCCCTATTATCAGTCGTGCGTAGACTTCTGCGAGCGCTGGGACCAATCAAGCTTTGATCCGGAATATCCCATGAAGGATCTGGATTTCTTTGCACCGATGGTCCGTGAAGTCTTTGCCCGCAAAGCTCATGATGAAGCCCACATCAAACCGGGTGTGGTTGTCGGCGTGCCGACCGGTGCCGACGCTTAGAGCGGCGAGTTAGCGGCGGAAAACCGGATACAGACCGCCCTTGAGCGTAACGCGCACATCAGCGCCTGCGCTTGGGGCTGTCATCACCGGCGAGTGCCAGTGCAACTGCTGACCATCATCCAGAGCAACCATCAGATCAACAAATGACCCCATGTAGCGATGGCTCAGAACGCGCACATGAGTACCCTCGTCGCCTTGAAGGGCGAGGGAGAGGTCTTCTGGGCGGATCAGGATATCGATCTCTTCCTGGGCATTTGGGGGATCCTGTACCCAGCGCGGCATGACATCGCCAAAGGGGGTCTCGACGGTCATCTGACCGGGGGCAAAACAGGCACGGAGAAACGAACCCTCCCCGATAAACCGAGCAACCTCACGCGAAGCCGGCGTGGCATAGAGGCTTTCTGGAGCGCCAGCTTGTTCCACCTTGCCGTTGCCGATCACGGCAACCCTGTCGGCAAAGGCAAAGGCCTCTCCTTGATCGTGGGTCACCAGCAGCGCCGTCATCCGCTCTGCGTCGAGGATTTCGGTCACGGATTGCAGCAACCGCAGGCGGGTTTCCAGATCAAGGCTGGAGAAGGGTTCGTCGAGCAGAAGGACGCCGGGTTTTGGTGCCATCGCACGGGCCAATGCCACGCGCTGTTGCTGACCGCCCGACAACTCGCCCGGTCGCGTGTTGCGCAGGTCTTGCAGGCCCGTAAGCTCCAGCAGCGCATCAACACGGTGCGCTGCCTCGCGGCCTGACACCCCCTTGAGGCCATAGCGGATGTTCCGTTCGACCGACATGTGCGGGAACAGCGCCAGATCCTGAAACACCAGTCCAATGCCGCGGCGTTCGGGATCAACGGTCAGGCCCGGTGCGCTGACTTCTCGGTCGCCGACGGTGATGCTGCCTTTGATCAGATCCATAAAACCGGCAACCGCCCGGAAAAGGGTCGTCTTGCCGCTGCCGCTGGCCCCGACCAGTGCCAGACGACCCCCATCTTCAACCTGTAACGACAGGTCCTCCAGCACCGGATGATCGGGGCTGTAGCCGGTTGAAATGTTGGAAACGACGAGGCTTGGCATTCGGGCTCTGGGGTTAAGAAGACTGGTTTGGTACTCAATAAAGTCTGTTTGCGGCAATTCGCAAGACATGCGCCTGCAATTAAGCCGTGCTAATGCTGAAAGGCCAAGTGTCTTTGAGGGAGGAGCGCGGTGGAATTTGACTATATTGTTGTGGGTGCCGGGTCCGCAGGATGCGTGCTGGCAAACCGCCTGTCATCGGATCCCAAGACAAAAGTGTGTCTGATCGAAGCGGGTGGAAAAGACCGTAACCCCTCGATTCACTTACCTTTTGGCCTCGCTGTGCTGGGTAAATTCAAGAACCTGTCGTGGGGTTATGATACGACGCCGCAAACCCATCTCAACGATCGCAGCCTGTTCTGGCCGCGCGGCAAAGTGATGGGCGGCTCTTCGTCGGTGAATGCGATGATATATGCGCGTGGGATGCGCGCAGATTATGATGGCTGGGCGGCGATGGGCGCGACCGGGTGGGACTACGATTCGGTGCTTCCCTATTTCATCAAGGCCGAGGACAACGCCCGCGGCGCGGATGACCTGCACGGTACTGGCGGTCCTTTGAGTGTCTCGGATAACGCTGATCCCAACCCCTTGAGCCTTGCCTTTGTCCAGGCCGGTGAGCAGGCGCAGCTACCGCTGACCGATGATTTCAATCGTGGGGAAGATGTCGAGGGCATAGGCCTCTATCAGACCACGACGCGAAACGGCCTGCGCAAGTCTTCGGCCCGGTCCTATCTGACCGATGAAGTCATGGCCCGCGACAACCTGCACATCATGACGGCGCAGCAGGTGCAGCGCATTACCTTTGAGGGCAAGCGCGCCACCGGAATCGAACTCGCCGACCAGAGCCTGACGGCCCGGCGCGAGGTTCTGATTTCAGCCGGGGCGATCAACAGCCCACAGCTGCTGCTGCTGTCTGGCATTGGCCCGGCGGAGGAGCTGCGCGCGTTGGGGGTTGAGGTCGTCCATGATTCGCCCGGTGTGGGCAAGGGGCTGGCCGACCATCTGGACATCATTGTCCAGCACCACGCCAAAACCGGCGTAGGTATGGGGTTCAACTTCGACATGCCGCTGCGGGGTTTGAACTGGGCGCGGCTATGGCTGTCGCGGCGTGGAGGGACGCTGGCGTCCAACGTTGCCGAGGCGGGCGGGTTCGTGAAGTCCTCGCCGGACAAGGACATTCCCGACATTCAGTTCCATTTCTTGCCTGCGCGTATCGAAGACCATGGCCGGAAGTCGGTGTGGGGCTATGGCTTCTGCCTGCACTGCTGCAATCTCTATCCGGAATCGACGGGCGAAATCCGGCTGGCTTCAGCCGATCCAATGGCCAAACCACTGATCGATCCCCAATACCTGTCCGACCCTGAAGACCGCGATCTCGACGTTCTGATGTCTGCGGTGAGTTGGGGCCGGAAAATGCTGGGCGCACCTGCCTTTGACGCGCACCGCGGGGCAGAAATCAGCCCTGGGCCAGAAATCCAAACGCGTGAACAGGTACGCGAATGGGTCCGGCAGACGGCGGATACGGTCTACCACCCGACCAGCACGGTCGCCATGGGGGCGGCGGATAATCTCAATGCCCCACTGCTGCCTGACTTGCGGGTCAAAGGGGTTGAGGGGCTGCGGGTTGTCGATGCATCGGTTATGCCGCGTCTGGTCGGTGCGAACACCAATGCGCCGACAATAATGATTGCCGAAAAGGCTGCGGATATGATCCGCGCGACTTCATAGGGAAATGCGACCATGACAACGATCAAGACCTACGACATCACCACTGCCAACGGCGCTCGATTCAGCCCGCATGCGTGGCGGACCACGATGGCGCTGGCGCACAAGGGGTTGAGCCACGATTGCGAGAAAATCGGCTTCACCGATATTCCGGGCATCTGTGACGGTGAGCGCAAGATTGTTCCCACCGTAGAGTTTGGTGAAAAAGTTCTCTCCGACAGCTGGGCCATTGCTCTGCATCTCGAAGAATCCTTTCCCGAGGGTCCGAGCCTGTTCGGGGGAGAAAAGGGTAAGGCACACGCTTTGTTCATCAACAACTGGGCGTCGTTTTCGCTGCATCCTCTGGTGATTCGCGTCATCCTGATGGACATCTACAATGGCTTGCAGGACAAGGACCGCGCTTATTTCCGCACATCGCGGGAGCAGCGCTTTGGCATGTCGCTGGAAGATTTTGCTGCCGGCGGCGAAGCGGCCAAAGGCCAGCTTAAAGGCGCTCTCATGCCCATGACCAAAACGCTGGAGACGCAGCAGTGGCTTGGTGGCCGGGTGCCGTCCTATGCCGATTACATCGCTTTTGGCGCTTTTCAGTGGGTTCGGACCGTCTCGACCTTCGATCTTGCCTCATACGGCGGCGAGCCGGTGCAGGCGTGGATGGAAGCGACGCTGGACCTGTTTGACGGTCTGGGCCGGAAGGAACCCGCTGCAACGTGATTAAAGCGGCGTGCCTGAGGCTCGATTCTTGCCGTAGATGTGGATTATAGTCGCATATTGCGATAACCCCCATCTCACGGAATCAAGATAAGGGATTACTCCTTGGTTATGGTTAAACAGTCGTTCGCGGTCCTCACGCTTATGCTGGTGAGCTGCCTTAGCTTGATGAGTCCGGCTGCGGCCCAGCAATCATCCGTTCGGGTTCTTGCCGTGGTGAACGATGACATCATCACCGACGTTGACCTCGCCTATCGCATCAACCTCGCGATCATGGTGGCCGAGGTGCCCAACACGAAGGAGCGACGCCTTTCGCTGGCGCCTCAGGTGCTGGACAAAATGGTCACGGACAAGATTCGACTGCAGGAAGCCGAAAGGCTCGCCATCGATATTCGCAGTGCCTTCGTGGACGATGCTTTTGAGAGCATCGCCAAACAGAACAAACTCGATGTTGCAGGGTTCGAAGACCTGATCCGTCGATCCGGTGTGCCCGTCGGCACCATGCGTGAGCAGATCAAGGCACAGATTGCCTATAACGCCATCAGCCAGCGCACGATCATGCCCGATGTTGAAATCACGGATAAGGAGCTGCTGGCCGAGATCAACCGCGTCAATGCGCTTCGCGGTCGCTCAGAGCGCCTGATCGTGGAAATCTTCCTGCCTTTCAGTCGTCAGAACAGCGAGGCTGAGGTGCAGCAACAGGCGGCGCAGATCATCTCGCAGCTTCAGGAAGGCGTGGATTTCGGCAAATTGGCTCAACAGTATTCCTACGCGGCAACCGCCGGTCTCGGGGGTGCTCGTGGCTGGGTGCCTGAGGGTTCGATGGAGCCTGATCTCGAAGCTGGTCTGGCCAACGTCAGGCCGGGCAGCATTTCTGAGACACCGATTCGAACCGATGACGGCTACTACATCATGGGTATTCTCAACCGACGCCCCATCGGTGCTGCCTCGTCGCGCACCATCGCGGCTCTGCGGCAGCTGTTTCTGAACCTGCCCGAAGACCTGTCCAACCCCATTGCTCAGCAGCGCTTGGCTCTCCTGACCAATATTTCTGAGCAGGTCCGGGGCTGTCGGCAGTTTGATGCCGTGACCACCCAGTACGGAGAGCCCGGTTCGGGCAATTTGGGTGAAGTCGATCTTTCCACCCTGCCGCCGATCATCTCCATTACCCTGTCCGGTCTGGAAGTAGGGGAAGTCAGTCCGCCCTTGCCATCGGACGGCGGTGGTTCGGTTTACATGGTTTGCGGAAAGCGCGTCGAGGTTGACCCGCTGACATCTGAGGCCATTCGCGAACGCCTGACCAATGAGCGCATCGACACGCTCACGCGCCGATATGACGCCGATCTGCGCCGCGACGCCTACATCGACTATCGGTTCTGAGTTGCAGATCCCGTGAAAATTGATGATTTGCCCCCGCTGCGTTCTGTGCTCGAGGCCAACAACCTCGCGCCCACAAAAGCCTTGGGGCAGAACTTTCTGCTGGATTTGAACCTGACAGCGCGCATTGCGCGTTCTGCGGAGCCCTTGGACGAGTGCAATCTGATCGAAGTTGGCCCCGGTCCGGGTGGCCTGACCCGAGCTTTGCTACAGACCCGCGCCGCGTCCGTTCTGGCGATTGAAAAAGACACGCGCACCACCGCGATTCTGGACCAAATTGCTAGCACCGATGAAGGTCAGCAAAAGGGCTTTCGGGTCTTGTATCAGGATGCGCTGGAGTTGGATCTGCTGAATGAGGTCAGCGCGCCCCGCGTGATTGTCGCGAATTTGCCCTACAACGTTGCAACCCCGCTTCTGGTCGGCTGGCTGCGTGATCTGTGGCGCGAGGCAGGAGCCTATCGCTCACTTAGCCTGATGTTTCAGCGGGAGGTGGTGGACCGCATCACCGCCCAGCCCGGCGACAAGGCTTACGGTCGTCTGGCGGTTCTGACTGCGCTCACAGTCGCTTCTGCTGAGCGCCAGTTTGACGTACCGGCTCAGGCCTTTACCCCACCGCCCAAAGTCACCTCGGCCATCGTCCGCCTCGACGCACGCGCCGATGTGCCCGGACCTTTGCCCTTGTTTGCACAGATTGAACGGGTCACAGCCGCTGCTTTTGGCCAGCGCCGGAAAATGCTGCGTCAGTCGCTCAAGTCGCTGGTGCCCAACGCCGAAAGCTTTCTTGACGGTTTGGGCATAGCCCCCACCGCACGCGCCGAAGAACGTGCGCCTGAAGATTTCCGGAAAATCGCGGAAGCGCTGGCTTAGTTTTCGATTGAGCGGATGTCTGAAACAATCTGGTCCAGACCGTTCCAACGCTCCCGCCGCAACCGCTCCGCCGCTAAAATGGCGCGAACCTGCTGCACGCTTTCTTCGATGTTGCTGTTGACGATGATGAAGTCGTACTCGGCCCAGTGTGAGACCTCGCCCGGCGCTTTTGACAGGCGATAGGCTACCTGCTCGTCGGTCTCTCCGGTCATGGTCTGGCGCGACTTGAGCCGGGATTCCAGCGCGGCCAGCGAGGGCGGGAGGACAAACACGCTCACCAGGTCCTGCGGCATCTTCTGCCGAAGCTGCTGGGTGCCTTGCCAGTCGATATCGAACAGCACGTCCTGCCCCTCGGCCAGCGCTGTTTCGATGGTCGCGCGCGGGGTGCCGTAGGAGTTTTTGAACACGCTTGCCCACTCAAGCAAACCGTCATTGTCCACCAGCTCCTGAAACCGGGGCTCGCTGATGAAATGATAGTGAACACCGTCCTGCTCGCCCTCCCGCGGTGGGCGGGTGGTCGCGGAAACCGACAGTTGCAGGTTGTCATCGCCCTCGAGCAGGGCGCGGGAGATCGTGGTTTTGCCTGCACCAGATGGGGAGGACAAAACCAGCATCAAACCACGGCGGGAAAGCGGACTACTCGACATTGGCCACCTGTTCCTTGAATTGATCGACGACGGACTTCAGCGCCAGACCGATGTTGGTCAGTTCCATTGATCCGGCTTTGGAGCACAGAGTATTGGCTTCTCGCATGAACTCCTGCGCGAGGAAATCGAGCTTTCGGCCCACAGGCTGTCCCGATCCCAACAGCTCACGCGCGCTGAGAATGTGCGCGCGCAGGCGGTCGAGCTCTTCGCGGACATCCGCCTTGGTTGCCAGTACGGCGGCCTCTTGCGCCAGACGTTCTTCAGGGATCGCGGTGCCGGCTTTGTTTGCCAAGTCTGCAGCCAGCGTCGAAAGCCGTTCAGCCATTGCTAGTGTCACCGCCTCAGCCAGCGGTTCAGCGTCGTTGGTAAAGCCTTCGATCTGGTCAATCAGTCCAGACAGGATGCGGAACAACTGCGCGCCCTCGGTCAGGCGGGCAAGCTTGAGTGCTTTGGCAGCCAGATCAAAAGATTGTAACACGGCCTCATTCAGCGCTGTTTGCTCGTCTTCGCTCAGCGCGGAACTCCGGGTTTCCAGAATACCGGGCAGAGACAGCAGCGCCGCCGTGTCCGGTTCCCGGCCATCCCGCCTGCGCACCACACGGGCCAAGCGGTCCAGAGCATCAAGATTCACCTGCACCTCACTGCGAGTGCCGGGTAGATCAAGTTGCAGGCTGGCTGAAATAGAGCCACGGGCAATTTGCCCCTGTAGCGTCTTCTTGAGCGTGCTTTCGAGACTGTCCATGCGGCCGGGCATGCGCCAGCGCACATCGAGCGATTTTCCATTTACGGATTTCAGCGACCAGCTCCAGGTCGCTTCTCCGTGGCTGCCATCAACGGCGGCGAAGCCGGTCATGGATTGCAAAGGTGGGAGGTCTGCCGTCATGTCGCGTCTATACCCCTGCTGGCCGTCAAAGAGTAGGGCTTACCCATCAACGCCTGCCGTACCAGAGGAACATAGCCATGAAAAACCCTTCCGTCATCGTTATCACCGGCGCATCCAGTGGATTGGGCGAGGGGTTGGCCGTGGCCTATGCCGCGCCGGGCCGTACCCTGTTGCTGACCGGACGCAACGAAGAGCGCCTGCAAGGGGTGGTTTCAGCGTGTGAAGCCAAGGGCGCAACAGTCGTCCCAGCATTGGTTGACGTGTCCGACCGGGAGGCCATGGACCGCATGCTGACAGACTTTGACCGCGAGACGCCCATCGATCTGCTGATCGCCAATGCAGGAATCGGTCATGGTACGGGCAAATACCTGATGGAACGGCCTGAGCAGACCCATGAGTTGTCGATGATTAACGTCATTGGGGTTTCGAACACGGTCATGCCGATCATCAACCGCATGGCTTCTCGCGGGCGAGGTCAGATTGCGCTGATGGCATCCGTTGCCGGGTTTGCGGCTGTTACCCAATCACCGTCCTATGCGGCGACCAAGGCCTACGTGAAGCACTGGGGCGAAGCCCTTTTCGGTCGGCTAAAGCCTTTTGGCGTGGAAGTCACAACCATTTGCCCAGGCTACGTCAAAAGCGCCATGACCGATGCAAATCGCTTCAAGATGCCGTTTCTGATGGAAACAGACCGTGCGGTGGACATCATGGTGCGAGGACTTGAGGCCGGGAAAGCCCGGGTCGCCTTTCCGTGGCAGGTGACATGGTCCGTAGGCCTGCTAAGCGTCCTGCCCAGCTTCATCGCCACCCGGCTCAACAGCCTGAAGCGTAAACCCAAGCTGCCGCCTATTGATTGACGTCGCTGTCGTCCGCCAGGGCCTGATGCGCCGGGATGTCTTCGGTTGGACGCAGCTTTGGTGGGTTGGGCATGAACCGACGGAACTCGCAGGCGCGCCAGTCTGCGACCCGCTGCTGATGTTCGGCATAGGTCACGGTAAAGGCCGTCGCACCGTCGCAGCCAGCGACAAAAAAGATGTAGTCGGTGGCCGCAGGAGCCAAAGCTGCCTGAAGCGCTTCCACCCCCGGATTGGCAATGGGACCGGGCGGTAGACCGTCGATGCGGTAGGTGTTGTAGGGATTGTTTTGGTCGTTCAACTCAGAACGCTTCAACCCGCGACCCAGCCGCCCAGTTCCCTCCGAGAGGTAATAGACCAGCGTGGGATCCGCTTGCAGTCGCATGCCTTGGCGCAGGCGGTTGGAATAGACGCTGGCCACCAAGGGTCGCTCTTCGGCGATGGCGGTTTCCTTCTCAACGATTGAAGCAAGGATGAGCGCTTCTTCCTTGCTGCTGACCACCGCGTCCGCTGAACGCGCGGCCCATGCCTCATCGAGGGCGACTGTCATGGCGGCTTGCATCCGGTCCAGCACCTGCTGCCGGGTTTCGTTGAGCGCGTAGGAATAGGTGTTGGGGAGCAGCGTGCCTTCGGCTGGAACCTGCGTGATTTCACCGGTCAGCCCGGGGGCAGAATTCAGGCGGGCGATCACGTTCTTCACCGTCACGCCCTCGGGGACCGTAACAAAACGGTTAACGGCCTTTCCCAACGTCAGAATGTCGAGGATCTCGCCGGGGTCAGACTGAGCCGGGATCAGGAATTCGCCAGCTTTAATGCTGGACCCGTCACCGCGCAGCCGTGCCAGCACAACAATCTGTTCCGCGCTGTTGATCAGGTTGGCGGCTTCCAGATCGGCAGCAATCCGGCTGAGACCCGCGCCCTTTGGCACGACAAAAGTCGCGTCAACAGTGGCCGTGGTCGGCGGCTGCATCCAATAGGCGCCCAGACCCATAACGGCGGCAACAGCGGCGGCCAAAATCGTCCCCATGGTGACCCCGAGTTTTAAGATGAATTTGAACACGTGAAGAGTGTCCGCTCCTGACGGTTTTAAGCAAACTGAGGGCCGAACCCACGATAAAAGTGCTTCAGCCGTCGAAAGAGGAGAAAATCACAGAACCGTTGGTGCCGCCAAAGCCAAAGCTGTTCGACACTGTCGCACGAATTTGACGTTCTCGAGGCTGATTGGGCACCAGATCCATATCAATGTCGTCTTCGGGATCGGTCAGGTTCAATGTGGGCGGTGCCACTTGGTCCCGAATCGCCATCAGACAGAAAATCGCCTCCAACGCGCCCGCAGCGCCCAGCGCATGGCCGACGGCAGACTTGGTGGAGGACATGGACATAGACTTGCGGTGTTCGCCAAACAGTTCGCGTACGGCACGGAACTCTGCGAGGTCACCCAGCGGTGTGGATGTGCCGTGTGCGTTG
>JBMTIF010000019.1:0-12201 GCA_049437045.1 Alphaproteobacteria bacterium
GAGCGGTGGCCTTTGGGTCGACTTCGGAACTCTCCGATGAGGTGATTGAGCGTTTGTGGCAGGTCAACACCAGGGCATGGATGAGCGTGCTTCGGGAAGCCATCCCTGCTCTCACCGCAAGCGCGGCAGCCGGGGGATCACCGTGATGCCAACCAGCAAACTCACCAGCCCCCACGCCAGCGCAAATTGCAGCGCGCCAGCGCTCAAGACCCCAACGCTGAGCACGTGAGCCGGATAGCCAATAGCAGGAACCAGCAGCACCAAGGCGGCAATCAGCACGATGTTGTAGCCGATCTGAACCGCCGGACCCGGCGCAAAGCGGCGGTTGGCGTTGAGCATGCCAACGCACAGAGCCATCAGGCTGATCAGGGTCAAATAGCCAAACATGATCCGGCTGAACAGCACAGCGAGGGTAAAGCGTTCCCCACCAACCTCGTAGCCTTGCGAGAGAAAGCCGACGACCGCCGGCATCTGCCACAGGATCAAAGCGCTGAGCGGCAGCAATACAAGGAGCAGCACCGCCATCACCTGCCCCGCAAACCGCGCAGCTTCGGCCTTGCCATCGCGGGTTTGGGTCTCGGTGTAGGTCGGGACAAACGCCGCGTTAAAGGCACCTTCGGCAAAAATCTGACGGAAGGAATTCGGTAGTGTCAGCGCAAAGGTAAAGGCATCACCCAGAGGCCCTGCACCGATGATCGCCGCCATGAAGATGTCCCGCACATAGCCGAACAGCCGGCTGATCAGCGTCAAACCGCCTACCACGCCTACGGATTGGGCCAGGCCACCGCCGCGCTTTGCGGGCGCTTTGGGATCGGTCTGGTCCTCAGCCATTTGAAAGGCTTTCCATCACGCGGGTTTTGACCCGCGCCAAGCGGTCCGTGCTTTCGATTTTCCCACCCAACCCGTCGCGCAAGTAGAACACATCCACGTAGCGTTGGCCGTAGCTGCTGATTTTGGCGCTGTGAATGGCAAGGCCGTCAGCACCCAGCGCGCGGGTGATCCGGTACAGCTCGCCGGGGCGATTCGGTCCGCTGACTTCGAGCAGCGTGTATTTGTCCGAAGCGCGATTGTTGAAAACGATGGCATGATCGGGGTCGAGCACCTGAATCCGCTGCGAACGACGCTTGAGGCGCTTTTCGATTTCCGGCCCCAAAGGCAGCTCCCCTGTGACCACACGAAATATGGTCTCGCGCAGACGGTCCCGCTGTCCGTCGTCCAGTGCCTCACCCTGATGGGTTGATACCGCGAACGTATCGAGCACCATCGAATTGCCCAGCGTATGCGCCTTCGCCCCATCGATGTCGAACCCGCAAACGCCAACCGCCCCCGCAATCCCGGCAAACATGCCGGCGTGATCCAGCACGTAAACAAAAACCTCGGTCCAGCCCTCGTCCTCATGCTGGCGGAAAGCCACACCGATCTTCTCATCTTTGGCATCGGTTGCCGCCATCAGGTCGAGGTGGCAGAGAATGGTCTCGGGATCATAGGCGAGCCAGTATGACCGTGGCGCGGCCTTGATGAGAATATCCAGCTGCGTCTGTCGCTCTGGCCGCATGGAGGCCGCAACTCCGCTCTGGCATTCCCGGGCGCGATCGGCCTCACGCGGGGAATCCGTACCCAGCGTCAGAACGTCAGCCGCCCCCACAAATAACTGGCCCAGAAGGGAGGCTTTCCACCCATTCCACACATCCGGTCCAACCGCGCGAATGTCGGCAACAGTCAGCACGAACAAGGCGCGCAACCGTTCCAGTGAACCGGCACTGGCGGCAAATTCCTTGATGACTTCCGGATCATCGATGTCGCGTTGGAAGGCGACATTCGACATGTTGAGGTGTTCCCGAATCAGCCAGGAGACAAAGGACGTCTCGCTCTCGGTCAAACCCATGCGCGGGGCCATGGTCTTTGCCATCTCGGCACCCAGCACCTCGTGCGGCTGCTCCCGACCTTTCATCAAGTCGTGCAGGAGCATGGCGACATAGAGCGCGCGCGTCTGGACAATATCACCAAACACGGCGGACGCCCGACCCATGCCATCATCACCTTCGTCGGCGGCGACGCGGTGCATGATGCCCACGGCGCGCAAGGTGTGTTCGTCCACCGTATAGTGGTGGTATCGGTTGAACTGCATCATCCCAACCACGGCACCAAACTCCGGCAGCAGATAACCGAGCACGGACGTATCATTCATCAGTCGCAGGACTTCGAGCGGGTTGCGACGGTGGGTGAGAATGTCCAGAAACGTGGCGTTGGCCTCGGCGTTTTCATGGAGATGGTGCGAGGAGACCAACCGCGCTTTCTGCATGATCGCCTGCAGGGTCTTGGGGTGGATGTCCATACCTTCATCCAGCGCGACCCGGAAAATCCGGATCAGGTCCACCGGGCTCTCATCGAACTGCTTGGCGCTTGAGGCCCGCAAGCGGTTGTTCTGCACCTGAAAACCGTCAATTTCAGAGCGAGGAATGAGGAAGTTCGGGAGGCTCAAACCGCCCTCTGCCTTGACGTCATCCAGCACGCTCGCCAACACGAAATAAGACAGCGCGCCCACATCGCGGGTCATCTTGTAATAGCGCGTCATGAAGCGTTCGACCGCCTGTTGCCGACCCCGGGGCGCGTAGCCCAAAGCCTTGGCGACATCGAGCTGCAGGTCGAACGTCAAGCGGTCTTCTCCCCGCCCGGTGAGCAGGTGAAGGTGAAAGCGAACGGTCCAGAAAAAGGTCTCCGCCGTGCGCATCCTTTCGGCCTGCCCGGCGGTCAGCAATCCCTGCTCGTGGAGCAACGATGGACCAGCACCCTCAAATCGTGCCTGAGTGATCCAATACAGCGTGTGCAGGTCGCGCAGCCCGCCGATGCCTTCTTTGACATGCGGTTCCAGCGCGTAGCGACTGTTGCCCGGCTGCATGTAGCGGTTGCGGCGCTCTTCCATCTTTTCGTCGGTAAACCGTCGGCTGCGACCGCCGCGCAGCAGGCGTTTGACCTTGTCATTGAGCCGCGTGGACAGGCCCACATCCCCGGTGATCAGCCGGTTCTCGATCATGGAAGTCAGGGTGCGTACGTCTTCGTTGGCTTCGGTCATGCACTGGTTCATCGACCGCACCGCGTGACCAACCTTGAAACCCGCATCCCACAGCACGTACAGCAGCGCTTCAACCGCCCCGGCTGCATCGTCGCTGATGGCATTTTGGGTCAGGAACAACAGGTCAATGTCCGAATGCGGCGCCAGCTGTCCGCGCCCATAGCCGCCCAGTCCGACCAGCGCCATGGGCGTCCGACGGCTTTCAGGCTTGGCCAACTGGATTTGCTCGAACAGCTCAGTGATCAGAACGTCCGTCCAGTGCGCCAGACGCGCCGCAGCGGTCCAGCCGGTGTCGTCCCCCGTGGACAGCCGATCCCCCAGCATGGAAAGGACGCGCGTGCGCTCGGCTTTAACGGCTTCGATCAGGCGTTGGCGGTCTGTCTGGAACAGCGTGCCCTCACCCAAATCAGGCAGGCACGGCGGATTCATGTCAGCGAGTATCATGAGACTACTTTACTCCCATGCGATGCAAAGCGCGCAACGTATAGAGCGCATCCAAGGCTTCTTTAGGGGTCATGTCGTCCGGGTCGAGGTCACCAACCGCTTCAACCACCTCTGCCCAGCCATCGGGCGTGCTGTCCGCCGGTGGGCTTGCCGCAGCAGGCGGGGGAGTCATGGCGGCAAACAGTGGAAGATCCAGCCCCAGCGCTTCGGCGCGCGAACCCTTGGCATCGGTTTCTTCGAGCGCCTGCAAAACGGCCAGAGCGCGCTCGACCACGCTGCCCGGCAAACCGGCGAGCTTTGCAACCTGAATCCCGTACGACCGGTCAGACGCGCCTGTGACCACCTGATGAAGGAAAACGATGCTGTCCTCCCACTCCTTGATCGCCATGCGATGACAACTCACCGCGTCGATCTGATCCGCCAGCGTGGTCAGTTCGTGATAGTGCGTGGCGAACAGGCACCGGCAGCCCAGCCGGGTCACCAGATGCTCCACCGTCGCCCAGGCAATCGACAGGCCGTCAAAGGTCGAGGTGCCGCGTCCGATTTCATCGAGGATGACAAAGGAATGCTGGCTTCCCTGATTGAGGATGGCCGCAGTCTCAATCATTTCCACCATAAAGGTCGACCGACCGCGCGCCAGATCGTCCGATGCCCCCACCCGACAGAAAAGCCGGTCCACAGGGCTGAGTTCCAGCGACTGTGCCGGCACAAAAGATCCCATCTGTGCCAGCACAACCAGCAAAGCGTTCTGGCGCAGGAATGTGGATTTACCCGCCATGTTCGGCCCGGTCAGAAGCCATAGCCGATCACTGGCCGATAGCGCGCAGTCGTTGGCGATAAAGGCGTCACCATCGCTGGCACGCAAAGCCTGCTCAACCACGGGATGCCGCCCACCGATCACACGTAAAGTCGCGGCTTCATCCACGAAGCGTGGACGGGTCCAGCCCTGCAAGGCAGCCAGCTCCGCCAGCGACGAGAGAGCATCGAGGTTGGCTATGGCAGCCGTCAGCCGGTCCAGATCTGCGGACTGAGCCAGAATGTCTTCAACCATCCGCGCATAGAGATCCAACTCCAGCCCCAAAGCCTTGTCAGCGGAAGATCGGATTTCGCCTTCGAGTTCGTTCAGCTCAACGGTGGTAAAGCGCATGGCATTGGCCAGCGTTTGACGATGGATAAAACCACTGTCCGGACCGGTTGGCATTTTGTCGGCGTTCACAGCCGACACATCGATGAAGTAGCCGAGCACGTTGTTGTGCTTGATTTTCAGCGACTGGATTCCGGTCTCGCCGGCGTATTTCGACTGCAAACCCGCGATCAAGCCTTTGGCATCGTCGCGCAGGGCGCGCAGCCGGTCGAGTTCGGGTTCAAAACCTGCGGCAATGAAACCGCCGTCCCGGGCCAAGGCCCCCGGCTCCTCGACCAGAGCCGCATGCAGATCAGGGAAAAAGGCGTCGGGCTGGCCCAGATCGGCCAGAACCTCATCCAGCAAAGGCGGCAGCAGACGCTGGCTGAGGCTTTGCACAAGGCGGTCTGCAACCTGCTGGGTACCCGTCAAGCCGATCAGAATCGCCTGAATGTCCCGCGGTCCGCCCCGACCCAGCGACAACCGCGTCAGCGCCCGTTCCATATCCGGCACCTGCCGCAGGTATTCACGCAGGTCAGCTCGCAGGCCCGCGTCTGCGACCAAAGCATCAACGGCGCTCAAGCGGTCTTCAATCGGGCCGACCTGAGCAAAGGGCACGGCCAACCACTCCCGCAGCCGCCGCGAGCCACTGGAGGTCAGCGTTCGGTTGATCAGGGAAAACAGGCTGCCTTTGGCCTGACCGCTCTGCGTTGTGAAAAGCTCCAGATTGCGGCGGGATGCTGGATCAATATCAAGCCCCCAGCCGCTTTGAACCTGCTGCAAAGGCCGCAAGCGCGGCATGGCGCCTTTTTGAGTCAGGAACACGTAGTCCGCAACCGCCCCGGCTGCTGCGATTTCTGCACGGGTGAAATCGCCGAAAGCATCCAGATTGGCGACCCCGAAAGCCTTGCACAGGCGCTCATTGGCGTTGGTGCTGTCAAAGCGGACACGGGGCAAGGGCGATTGAGCCGCTTCGGTGGCAGTCAGGGCTTGCAGGAAGTCTGGTTCGTCGAATGCGGATTCCGGGAACACGATTTCTGCAGGCGAGATCACGTCCAATGCGTGGGCCAGAGCGCCGTTGTCGCCGACGGATTGCACGCAGAAGTCGCCCGTGGACATGTCCAACCACGCAAGCGACAAGCCACCGGCCACTTTTGCGGCGGCTGCAAGATAGTTGTGCGATCCCGATGGCAGGACTGAATCTTCAGTCAGGGTGCCTGGGGTCACAATGCGCACGACCTCGCGCCGGACCACCGACTTGGACCCGCGCTTTTTGGCTTCGGCGGGGTCTTCGGTCTGCTCGGCAATGGCGACCTTAAATCCTGCGCGAATCAGGCGTGAGAGGTAATTTTCCGCGGCATGATGGGGTACGCCAGCCATGGGAATAGGCTCATTTCCATGGGTTCCGCGCTTGGTCAGGACGATATCCAGCGCCGCAGCAGCCTGTTCTGCGTCCTCGAAGAACAGCTCGTAAAAATCGCCCATGCGGTAGAAAAGCAGGCTGTCGGGGTGGGCTTCCTTGATGTCCAAATACTGGATCATCATTGGCGAGGCCCCTGCCCTCCGCTCTTGAGCGCTTGACTCCACCGTCACTTGGTCATTTGTTTCTCGCATTATCAGGTAGTACCGCTAACCAAGTTCCCATAGTCGGGTAAGAAAGGGTGAATAGATGAGCCAGGATGTAAACCGCATTACGGAACGAGAAGCCCTCCTGCTCCATTCCAGCGGTCGACCCGGCAAGCTTGAAGTTACTGCTACCAAGCCTCTGGCCACACAGCGAGACCTTTCTCTGGCCTACTCGCCCGGCGTTGCCTACCCCTGTTTACGCATCGCGGAAAATGAAGACTCCGCTTACGACTATACCGCCAAGTCCAACACGGTTGCAGTCATTACCAACGGAACCGCCGTTTTGGGACTGGGTAACCTTGGCGCGCTGGCGTCCAAACCAGTGATGGAAGGCAAGGCGGTGCTGTTCAAGCGCTTTGCCGCCATTGACGGCATTGATCTGGAGCTGGCAACCGAAGATGTAGACCGCTTCTGCGACGCGGTCGAGCTGATGGCACCGACCTTTGGCGGGATCAACCTCGAAGACATCAAGGCGCCGGAAAGCTTCATCATCGAAGAACGCCTGCGGGAGCGCTGCGACATTCCGGTCATGCATGATGATCAGCACGGCACCGCGATCATTGCCGCCGCCGGTCTGGTCAACGCCCTGCAGATCACGGGCCGGTCGCTGGCCGATATCCGCATGGTGGTTAACGGCGCAGGGGCAGCGGCCATTGCGACGCTGTCGCTGCTGAAGTCCATGGGCATGCCAAACGAAAACGCGGTCATGTGTGACAGCCGGGGTGTGATCTACCGTGGCCGAACGGACGGGATGAACCAGTGGAAGTCGATCCACGCAGTTGAGACCGATCTGCGCACGCTCGAAGAAGCCATGAAAGGAGCGGACGTGTTCTTTGGCCTGTCGGTCAAGGACGCCATCACTCAGGACATGGTCGCCTCTATGGCGCCGCAGCCGATTATCTTTGCGATGGCCAACCCCGATCCCGAAATCAAGCCCGAGCTGGTCCACGAAGTGCGGGATGATGCCATTATGGCCACGGGGCGGTCGGATTATCCTAACCAGGTCAACAACGTGCTGGGCTTCCCCTATATCTTCCGCGGTGCGCTGGATGTCCGGGCGCGCGCGATCAATGACGAGATGAAAATTGCCGCCGTCAACGCCCTCGCCGATTTGGCACGCGAAGACGTGCCGGACGAGGTTGGCGAAGCCTATGGCCGCAAGCTGAAGTTCGGACCTGAATACCTGATCCCGGCGCCTTTCGATCCACGCCTGATCGTTTCCGTCCCGCAGGCGGTGGCTAAAGCTGCCATGGAAACCGGTGTTGCGCGCCGTCCAATCATTGACATGGACGCCTACACCGAAGAACTCAAAGGCCGTCTGGATCCAACCTATGACCGATTGCAGCGGGTCTACGACCGGGCGCGGGGCAAAGGTCAGCGCGTTGTCTTTGCCGAGGGCGAAGACCCACGCGCCATCCGCGCGGCTCTGGCGGTCAAAAACGGCGATCTGGGCCGCCCGATCCTCGTGGGCCGGCAGGAAGATATCGAAGCCACGCTCAGCGACATGGGCATCGACCCCAGCATGCTGGAAATCCGCAACGCAGGCCAACGCCGGGAAGACAATCCTGAGTTGGTGGACATGCTCTATGCCCGCTTGAACCGCAAAGGCTACTTGCGCCGGGATTGCCAGCGGCTGATCCATCAGGATCGCAACGTCTACGCCGCCTCCATGGTGGCTTCGGGTCAGGCTGACGCTATGGTGACGGGTCTGACCCGGGCTTTCGGCTCCTGCTTCGAAGATGTTCTGAAAGTCGTCGATCCGGCAGAAAACCAGCGGATCATGACCCACGCCATGTTTATCCGCCGGGGTCAGACCGTGTTCCTTGCCGACACCTCCGTTGCAGAAAACCCCGACGGTCGGGCGCTGGCCGACATTGCCATCCAGACCGCCAACACGGCCCGGTCCCTGGGGTTCGAGCCACGGGTTGCGCTGCTCAGCTACTCGAACTTCGGCCAACCCGAGCGTCAGGCAACCAAAGACGTGCGCGGCGCTGTGCTGGAATTGGAACGACGCCGTGTGGATTTCGAGTTTGATGGTGAGATGCAGGTGAACGTGGCACTGGATTACGACCTGATCAAATCCACCTATCCGTTCTGTCGCTTGACCGGTCCGGCAAACGTGCTGGTCATGCCCAGCCTGCATGCGGCCAACATCAGCCAAAAGCTGCTGACTGAGTTCGCTGACGGCACAGTGATCGGCCCGGTGCTTCAAGGCCTCAATCATGCCGTACAAATAACATCTATGAACGCCAAAGTTTCTGACGTGCTGAACGCAGCCGTGTTTGCAGCCATCGAGGGCGCTCGGAAATAAGGCGAAAAGCTAAGATTCTCTCGATCGCCTGTGGATAAGGCTTGGTTTTGGCACGATTTACACGTAAAACGGCGCATAAGTATGGTAGGGATTCTCTTGCCTGTTCTGCCTGTTTGAGTTTGGGAGGTCGCTTGGCCCATGTTTTCCAAGACAAAAAAAGATGGTCCTGACGCAACGGACGAAGGGACCGGCGCACCAGAAGCACCAGCTGCAGCGCGCCCCGCTGCCGCGCCGGCTGCGTCCGGACCAGCGGTTGCGCATCGCGCAACGGTTCCAGCCCCTGGCACATCTGCTTCCGCTGCGCCTGTCGCAGCCCCAACCCCCCGCGCCGCTACTGTAGCGCCTGCGCGCACGGCGGAGCGCCGTCCGGGTGTGGCTGACGGAAGCAACACGGTCCAAAACCCTGCGCCGCGTCCAGCGCCGCAACAATCACGAGGTGTGCAAAACGCTATGCAGGAAGCTGGGAAACTGATTGTCGGTCGCGAAATCAAGATGAAGGGTGAAATCACCTCTTGTGAGCGTCTGGTCGTGGAAGGCTCGGTCGAAGCCGCGCTGATGGACAGTCGCGCGCTCGAAGTTGCCTCCGGCGGTTACTTCACCGGCACAGCCGTGGTTGATTCTGCGCAGATCGCAGGCCACTTCGAAGGCGACCTGACCGTTGAAGGCCTGCTGACGCTCGCGTCCACGGGCCGCATCATTGGCACCGTTCGCTTCGGCGAGCTGGAGGTCGAGCGCGGCGGCACCATGACCGGTGACGTGGCCATCGCTGGCACCCCAGCCCGCGCGCCAGCGGCTCGCAGCAGCGAATAAAGTCGGCTGAATTTGATCTTGGGGTTGGTAAATTCTGGGCATTGGCCCTGTTTTTGACGCAAACTAACCCTAAAAATTGAACAACTCATGAGTTCCACCCCGATGGAACCGATTAAAGACTTGGGATTGTAACCAATGAAGACCTTGCGTTTTTGGCTCTTGTCCATGATCGCGCTCCTGACGGTAAGCGCAAACGCTTCCGCTCAGGTTCCCGAAGACCTCGGCAACTTCACAGACTGGCGCGCTTTCCGCGTCGTTGAAGCGACTGGCCAAACCGTGTGCTTCATGGCCACGCAACCACAGTCCTCCAAGCCTGATAACCTGCGCCGTGGTGCCATTTGGTTGCTGATCGCGCATCGCCCAGGCGTGGAAAAGAGCGTGGTGTCCTTTGAGGCTGGCTTCCCATTCAGCGCAGATAACGAGCCGATTGCGTCCATCGGCAACCAGCGCTTCGCCATGTTCACCAAGGGCGGTGAGACGGCTTGGGGTCACCCGAACGATGATGGCACCCTGATCAACGCCATGAAGCGTGGCCTGACCGTTTCAATCGATAGCCGGTCTTCGCGTGGCAACAACATCAACGATGTGTTCTCGCTGCGCGGCTTTACCAAAGCGTTCAGCAAAATCAGCGAAGCCTGCAACGTCTAAGCCTCGCTTCCTCAACACGACCAGCGAGCGGCGCATGGCCGTTCGCAGTTGAGAATGGCGACGCCCTGTGGCACTGGTGAGCCATGAATCACGTCGCCCCTACCCCCCATATGAGCGCCTCACTGGCGCTGAACCCGGAACAGTTTGCCTCCGCTGACGGTCAGAAGATCAACCTGATCGGTATTCCGCGTGAGCAACTCGCCGACATGCTGGAAGAACGCGGGCACAAGAAATTCCGCACCAAGCAGCTCTGGCACTGGCTCTATTGGCAGGGCGTGACCGACTTTGACGCCATGACCAACCTGTCCAAGGATTTTCGCCGACAGCTGGCTGACGAGTTCGTCATTGAGCGGCCCACGGTCTCCGAAGCGCTCAATTCAGTCGATGGCACCGCCAAGTGGCTGCTGAAGTTTCCTGACGGCAACGAAGTTGAAACGGTCCATATCCCGGAAGCGGATCGCGGCACCCTGTGTGTTTCCAGTCAGGTTGGCTGCACGCTCACGTGCAAGTTTTGTCATACCGGCACCCAGCGCTTGGTCCGCAACCTCACCGCAGCCGAGGTGGTGGGCCAACTCATGCTCGCGCGCGATGCCTTTGGTGAGTGGCCGACCCCGTCGGACCATTCGCGGATGATCACCAACGTGGTGATGATGGGCATGGGCGAGCCGCTCTATAACTACGACAATGTCGCCGCCGCGTTGCGGATCGTTATGGACGGTGAGGGCATTTCACTGTCCAAGCGTCGGATCACCCTGTCGACATCGGGCGTGGTTCCCGCGATGCGCAAGTGCGGGGAAGAACTGAACGTCAACCTCGCCGTTTCCCTGCATGCGGTCGACGATGACACCCGTGATGGCATCATGCCGATCAACAAGAAATACCCGCTCGAAGAACTGCTGGACGCCTGCCGGACCTATCCCGGCGTGACCAATGCCCGCCGGATTACCTTTGAGTACGTCATGCTCAAGGGCATCAACGACAGCGACGCCGATGCACGGCAACTGGTGCGGATACTCAAAGGCATCCCCTCCAAGATCAACCTGATCCCCTTCAACCCCTGGCCGGGATCGGACTACGAGTGTTCCAGCGCACGGCGGATTGCGTCGTTCCAGTCGATTGTTCAGGACGCGGGGCTTTCGGCACCGGTGCGGACCACGCGGGGCGAAGACATTCTCGCCGCTTGCGGTCAGCTCAAGTCCGAAAGTCAGAAGATGCGCCGATCAGAACGCGACGCCCTCGCCGCCGCACACCTCGCCGCGCAAGTCGCCGCTCAGGACTGACTAGCGGCCTTTCAGCGCCACCACGTCAAACAAACACTGCCGGGTCAGCGCGACCACCGGTGCGCCAGTGGTGCGGATGGCCGTCAAGCACTCCCGCACCAGATCCAGCGCCTTGATGGACCGGTCCAAGGGCCAGTCTCGCGCTTGCGCGGAAAAGGTATCGGCGATTTTGAAAAACAGCGGTGGCCGCAGCGATTTCACAGCCACGCCCAGCGGCTGGCCTTCGCTCACCCCGATCCCCACCGACATAAACCGATTCAGATGCATGCGCAGCAGAGCCAAAATCGCGTTCGGGTCGGTGCCTGCGCGCAGTTGGCGATCGAATTCGAAGTCCACCCGTCCCGCGTCTCCGGCTGTTACGGCAAACAACAGGCGATCCATGTCCAGCGCTGCGGCGTCGGTCGAGCAGGCTTGGACCTCGTCCAGCGTCACTTCGCCAGACAGCACATAGAGTGCCAGCTTCTCCAGCGCGGCCAAGGTCAAGGCCCGGTCACCCCCGAGCTGACTGGCCAAAGCCTGCCTCGCATCGTTGCCGATGGTCAGGCCATGCTCGGTTTCCAGCACCTGTCGGATCAGCATGGGAATGGTCTTGGCGTCATCGGTGTAACAGGCGACCGAGCCAAAAGCATCGTGCTTGTCAGCCAGCGCGCGCAGTTTGGATCGGGGGGTCAGGTCGTCCGCAGTGATCAGCACAAAGGCTGAAAGCGTCGCCGGTTCGGCCACAAGCGCATTCAGCGCCTTGACCAGCTCTGCATCCGGTCCACTCGCCTCAACCAGACGCGGCCCACCCATCAGCGACAAGGACCTTGCCTCGTCGATCAACCGAACCGGGTCAGCTTCGATCTCAGTGGCGGTTAATTTGACGTGTTTCATGGGGTCGTAGGCA
>JBMTIF010000020.1:0-11888 GCA_049437045.1 Alphaproteobacteria bacterium
ATGGCGGTGTAACATTTCACCGCTTTCCCAATGCGGTTAAGGCCTGTGCCGATGCGGGTGTGAAGTTCATCAACGTCAGCCCCTTGCGCACGGATATGAACGCAGACGTACAATCGGAATGGCTCGCGCCCCAGCCCGGTTCGGATACAGCGGTGATGATGGGATTGGCCTACGTTCTTTTGGATGAAGGCCTGCACGATCCGAAATTTCTGGCGCGTTATACAGTCGGTTTTGACCGTGTTGCGGCCTATTTGCGTGGGCAGGGGGAAGACCAAACCCCGAAAACACCTGAATGGGCCCAAGCACAAAGCGGGATTTCGGCAGAGCGGATTGTCGATCTTGCCCGTGAAATGGCGGCCAAACGAACCATGATTACGCTGGCCGCAGGGCTTCAACGCGCAGACTTTGGCGAGCAGCCCTTGTGGATGTGTGTAACGCTGTCGGCCATGTTGGGCCAGATTGGGCTGCCGGGTGGTGGTTACATCATCGGAGCCGCCGTGAACGGCAATATCGGAACCAAGGAGCGGCTGTTCGGCACCGGCACCATGCGCCAGCTCAACAATCCCGTCACTGACTTTTTGCCCGTCGCCATGATCTCGGAGATGTTGCTCCATCCCGGTGAGGAATACGTCTATGACGGCGCGAAAATGCGTTTTCCGGATGCGCGAATGGTTTGGTGGGCGGGTGGTAATCCGTTTCACCATCATCAGGATCTCGCCCGGCTGCACGCCGCCTTTCAGACCCCGGAAACCGTCATCGTCAATGAGATCAGCTGGACCGCCGCTGCGCGTCATGCCGATATCGTCCTTCCGGTCGCAGCAGCGCAGGAACGGCTTGATTTTGGGGCTGGCAAATCTGACGACACGCTTGTCCCCATGGCCGCCCATGCCAAACCACCGTTTGAAGCGCGTCTGGAGTACGAGATCTATGCAGATCTGGCCGAGCGTCTGGGCAATCGGCAAGCCTTTACCGAAGGAAAGACATCTGAACAGTGGGCTGAATCACTGTGGGAAGTCACCCGCGAATTTTCGAAACGTGCTGGCATAGAGCTACCGGATTTTGAGACCTTTATGGCTGGTGACGCTATTGCCGTGCCTGACCCCAGTCCAGAGCAGGTCTATCTCGCTGAGTTCCGCCAAGACCCGGATGCCCATCCACTGCCTACACCAAGTGGCAAGTTGGAGCTGTTTTCCGAGACCATCGCCAGTTTCAAGCTCACCGATTGTCCGGGGCAAGCGACATGGTTTCCACCGCGTGATGATCCAGCGGAACACGGACCGCTTTTCCTGATTTCCGGGCAACCTAAGACGCGACTGCACAGTCAGCTGGACGATGGGAGCTACAGCCGTTCCTACAAGATCAAAGACCGTGAGCCGGTTCTGATCCATCCGGTCGATGCGGCCCAAAGGGGCATTACCGATGGCGATGTTGTGGAACTTCACAATGGACGCGGACGGTGCTTGGCAGGGGCGGTGGTGACGGATGATGTACGACAGGGGTGTCTGTTTCTCTGGACCGGGGCTTGGTACGACCCGGACTTCAGCCAAAGTCCACCACTGGATCGCCACGGAAACCCCAACAGCTTGACCCACGACCGCAGAACCTCAAGCCTCTCCCAGTCGCCAGCCTCGCATTCAGTGCGGTTGGAAGTGCGTAAATGGACAGGGGCAGTGCCGCCGGTTTTGGCGTTTTCACCGCCCCCGTTCAAACGCTGATCAGTCCGTTTTCTTTTCAGGGAACTCGATAGGGCCGCCGTGCTTTTCCCACGTGCTGAACCCCTCCTTGAGGTGCGCGGCGTCAAAGCCCATGTCCTGCAGGGTCGCAACGCTAAGTGCGGACCGCCAGCCTGAGGCACAGTGGAAAACATACTTCTTGCCGTGTTGCGCAAAAACTTCCTTGTGATAGGGGCTTTCCGGATCAATCCAAAACTCCAGCATTCCTCGTGGTGCGTGAACGCTTCCGGGAATATAGCCAACCCGCTGACGCTCGCGCACGTCGCGAATATCGACGATGACCGTATCGGGGTCTTCAAGCCGAGCAATCAGGTCGGGCGTCTCGATTTCCTCAATCCGGGCTCGGGCGTTTTCGACCATTTCAGCGGCGGTTGTTTTCAGCTTTGGCACCGGCAAACTCCTGCAAATTTAGCGCGTCTCTGATGATGAGGGGTCAGGTAAATTGACACCTCCAACCCGGTAGAGCAACATCCGGCTCAAACTCGAATTCAAGGAACAGATCATGTCTTCAAAACCCATTGCTTTGGTAACTGGTGGTGCACAGGGAATTGGCGCAGCGTGTGGAAAGGCGCTGGCGGCTGATGGCTATCACGTCGTTCTTGCCGACGTGCAGGAAAGCGTCATGGAAACCGCCGCAGCGCTGGGCGGTACCGGATTGATCTGTGACATGACCGATGCCGACGCCATTCTTGCCATGTTCGACAAAATCGAAGCTGACCTTGGTCCTGTGAGTGCATTGGTGAACAATGCTGGTGTGGCCATGCCGGGTGATTTTCTGACTTATGATCTCGAAGCCTTTGACCGGGTGATAAGCATCAACCTGCGCGGTGTGTTTATCGCACTGCAGCGGGCGGCCCGAACAATGGTGGATCGCGGGATCGAAGGCGCAATCGTGAACATGTCTTCAATCAACTCTGTCGTCGCTATTCCAGCTATTCCGGCATACTGCGCTTCCAAGGGCGGGGTGAACCAGATCACCAAATCCGGCGCATTGGCCCTTGCCGACAAAAATATCCGTGTGAACGCTGTCGGGCCGGGTTCCATTGATACTGAAATGATGGCGGGTGTGAATGCTGACCCGACCGCTATGGCGCGTGTCATGAGCCGCACGCCGCTCAAGCGCGTGGGAACGGTCGAGGAAATCGCGGACGTGGTGGCTTTCCTGTGCTCGCCAAAGTCCAGCTACATCACGGGTGAGACCATCTATGTCGATGGTGGCCGCATGGGACTGAACTACACCTGTTAATCGGGGTCAAAAACGATGGGGCGCTCGCGCTTGAAGATACGGTCTTCAGGCTCGGTGCCCAGCACTTCGCGGGCGTGGCGATGGCCGGAGTACACGGCGGCCTGGATCGGGCCGGGAACTTCGGCGTCACCGATCAGACGGTGTGCGATCCCAGCCTCGGTCAACTCTTGTGACAACGTCAATTCCGGCGCTCTGAGACCGGCAAAAACCAGGGATTTTGCTGCAATCATTGGAAGCTCAGCACCCGTGTCTGAACGCATGATGCGCAGCCCTTGATCGGTCCATTCGACCGCTGTCGCGTTGGGGTGCATTTCCACGCCCAGCCGAGCCATTTCAGCCAACATGCGCGGATATTCCAACGTGTTCAGGCTCCAACCGCCAATCATTGCGGCGGGGGAAACCAGATGCACGTCCAATCCCTGCATCGCCAGGTCCGCAGCCAGTGCATTGGCCATGTAGTAGTGATCGTCATCATAGACGACAACGGGTCCATGAAGAGCCTTGCGGTCTGTACCGCCGAGCAGATCGTCCGGTGTGAACGCGCTGCCAGTAAAGCCGGGGATCGGCTCCATCGACATGCGCCCACGACCTGTTTCAAGCCATCTGGAGCCCGTCGCGATCAGCACGTGCTCTGCACCCATTTCCGCGATTCCAGCAGCGTCCATAGAGCTGTCGAGATAGAGGTTGGCGTTGCTCAGTTGGTTGAGCTGGTAGGTTCGGTAATCCCTGACGCGGCCATAGGATGACAGATTGGCAATCCGGCTTTCCCGTGTGACCCTGCCGCCCCATTCGGTTCCAGCCTCAGCAAGGGTCACTTCATGCCCGGCCCGGGCAAGAGTCAGCGCTGCTTCGAGACCTGCCGGCCCACCACCGACAATCAGCACAGTTTCAGCCTTTTCCGTTGCCGGAACATGTTCAGGATGCCAACCACGTCGCCATTCCTCGGACATGGTTGGGTTTTGAGTGCATCGGACCACAACACCGTCGTTCTCCACAGCGACACAGACATTGCAGCCGATGCACTCGCGGATATCGTCAACACGTCCTTCGCGGATCTTGTTGGGTAGGAACGGATCAGCGATGGACGCGCGTGCGCTGCCGATCATATCAAGGACGCCGCGCTTGATTTGACTGACCATTGTGTCGGGTGAGGTAAAGCGTCCCACGCCCACCACAGGCTTCTGAGTCACTTGCTTCACAAAAGACGTAAACTCTTCCTGATAGCCCTCAGCGTCATAGCGGGCCGTCCCGCTATCCCGTGACCAGCCGGAGATGTTGACATCCCAAAGGTCGGGCAGGTCTGACAGTGCTTCGACCACATCGCGGCCTTCGCCATCAAACAGGATTTTGCGCGGTCCGCCAGCTTCATGCACAGCAAAACGAATAGCAATGGCCATGTCGGTCCCGGCTTCTTCCTTGGCGTCTTCGAGAACTTCGCGCAGCAGCCGTAAGCGATTGTCAAAGCCGCCGCCGTATTCATCGGTTCGCTGGTTGTAGGCGGGGGAGAGGAAATGCCAGAGCAGTGAGGCGTCGTGCGCAGCATAGACGTAGGCTATGTCATAGCCAGCCTCGATCGCGCGACGGACAGCCGCCCGGTGGCTGGCGCGAAAAGCGCGTATGTCGGCTTTGTCCATAGCCTTGCCCATGAAGGGCATTTCCGGGCGCAGCGTAGAGGCGCTGGACGGGCCAAGAACAGGATAGCCGGTCGATATCCCGCGTGAGCGTAACCCAGTATGGGCCAACTCGATGGACGCCAGAGCACCATGCGCGTGAATGCGTTCGACCGACGCGGCATGGACCGCCACGTCACCGCTGTCCCAAAGCCGCTCGTAGGGGAGACCAGCAAGATCAGAGCTGGGATCAATCTCAGAGAGCTGCATGCCCACAATTCCCCAACCACCTTCGGCCCGCATGGATCGGATGCCCATGGCACCATTGGGCATCAGGTAAGAATGCCCGTTGGCGTAGGGCATGACGGCGAAGCGGTTCGGCGCTGTAACAGGGCCGATTTTGAGCGGTTCAAACAGGGGTGCGAAGCGGGGGTCCATCTCAGCTCAACCTCACGACATTGAAAGCGTCCCGTCTGCGATCCAACCGTCCACGATCTCCAGCACGGCGTCAGCATAAGCCTGATCGTTGATGTGTGCTTCGATTTCGGTTGTGGGGACTGTCACAGACTTTCGGACTTCGTCGATCATCGCCGCGAGCGCTTCTGGATCATGGGCTGGCTCGCCTTCCTTGTCCCACTCCTCAACGCCGTGCAAAGGCATGAGGAAGTGAACCGGTCCCTTGGCCGGTTTCAGGCGATCAGCAATCATTCGGATCAACTGGCGGCGTTCATCACCCGACAGGCCGGATGATTTGATCAGTCGGTTGTGCGCGTGGAAAGGCCGATCCTGATACAAGGGCGGAATTTCCTGCCACCCCGCAAAATCGATGAGATCGGCGCAGCCAGGGGTCACGATTTGGGGAATCCCGGCCGCACCAGCGTTGGTCAGGCGATTGTCGCCTGCGTTGACGACGGAACCAACCATGAGGTTTCCCAACTCGCACAGTGCAAGGTCCAGCGCGGCGGCGAAATACCCCTGTCGCGCCAAGGCTTCAAAGGCCATTCCGCCCATCCCGGTTGCGTGGAAAACGGCAACCTCGAAGCCGCGCTCCAGCAGCGGTTCACGCAGGTGCTTCATGTACATCAAACAGGAAGAACCAAGGCTGGTCATCCCGATCACTGGCCGATCCCGAACCGGCTTTTCCACGGCGCGCGCCGCCCCCAGAACGGCACCCGCCGCTTGGCTCAAGGAGGATTTGCAGACGGAGTTCAACCCATACAGGCCACCGGCCCACAGAATCATCTGAATATCCGGCGACAGACGGTCGGCAGGAATGATAGGTGAAAAGGAAACGGTGGATACCACAAACTTCGGCACACCCATTGGCAAAGCCTGAGCGCAGTCAAGGACGAGGTCGGTTCCCATAGTCCCGCCCAACCCGATCATCCCGTCAATCTTGCCATCAGCGTAGAGCGTCGCACACAGCGTAGCCGCACCCTTGGCCATGATCTGCATGGCGTGGTTTTCGTCGCCCGCGTCAATGGCGTCCTGAATGGTCCTTCCCGCCGCCGCGGTGACGTCGTGTTTAGAGATATCTGTGGGTTCAGTTGGATCGCCCAGCACGCTGACGTCCATAGAAATCACCTTGCCACCTTGCGCCCGAATGGTATCGCAGACGAAGTTCAGTTCGGCGTCTTTTGTGTCATAGGTGCCTATGACCAGAATGGTTTCGCTCATGTCTCTCCCTCTCTCTCTCTCTCTCTCTCAAATTTCAGTCTAACCGCGCATTCGCTCACCCTTTGGGTCATAGAACCCACGTAGACTGAGTTCAGCAGGATAGAGCGTACCGGCAATTTGGACCTCGAAGGCTGCTTCCTTGATCCACTCCGGTGTCACTCCGTTTTCCCGGTGCAGGGTCGCCAAACCGTAGACTCCATTGAGCCTGAAGCCAAAATCGCCCGATGTGACATGACCGACGATCTCGCCTTGCCGCCAGATGGGTTCATTGTGGATCAGGTAGGGGCCGGTCTCGGCCATCAGGCCGGGGACGTGAATGGAAACGGTTCGGTGCGCTGGGTTTGCGCCATAGGACTGGCGCTGACGGGTTAAGGCGTCACGGCCTAAAAAGTCTGATTTCTGCCAATCCACGGCAAAGCCCAAACCGACTTCCAGCGGTGTGTCTTCCTCCCCGATATCATGACCAAAATGGAGAAAGCCCTTTTCGATCCGACAGGCATTCAGCGCAAACATACCCATAGGGCGCATGCCGAGCGGCGCTCCTTTCTCCGTCAGGGCTTCATACCCACCACCCGCGAATTCAGCGGAGACCAGAATCTCGAACCCAAGCTCCCCAACAAAAGATCGGCGAATGATCCATGCGCGTGCGTGGGCGAGGTCGATTTCTACTGCTGCGCCAAAGGGCAGGGTGGCTGCGGACAGATCATCGCCTGACAGGCTTTGCAGAATATCCCGTGCCTTGGGGCCGTGCAGGGATAGCAGCGCAAACGCCGCCGTCGCGTCAAAAACCTCAAACCTCCAGTCTGACTCCGCGTGGCGCGTGATGTAGCGCTGGTCACGGATTTGGTTGGGGTGACCGCCAATGACTAAAAACCGCTGCTCAGCCAGACGTGCTATGGTCACGTCAGCTTCTATGCCGCCTTTGGCGTTGAGGAAGGGCGTATAGACGGAAGTACCAACGGGCACGTTGATTTGTGCGCTGCTCACACGGTTCAGCGCCTTGGCTGCATCTGGTCCCTGAACAATAATCTTCGCATACATGGACTGGTCCACCAGCGCAGCGGCATTTTGTGCTGCGAGGGATTCCTCGCGGACCTGCGCTGACCACGGTTTCCACGCCAAGGACGGGCTATCGTCCCACGCGACGCCGTACATCATCGGCACCTCCCAGCCAATCCGCTCAGCAAAGGCAGCACCCGCAGCCTTGAGTTCGGCATGGAGCGGCACACGGCGCAGACCTCGGGCGCTGTGAACCTGTCGCCCGGCCCAGTGTATGCCGTAGTGAAACCCAACGCTTTCAGCTGCTCGTTCCGCGTTATAGGCCGTATTCTGCTGAAACGGATGCGCTCTTACCGCCAAGAGTGGCAGCATGGAACGGCTGGGTTCACCGTCGATCAACCACTGCGCCATGGTCAGCCCCACACCGCCTGAGTTCAAAATACCGTTGGAGTTCATCCCCGCAGCGATGAACAACCCCTCAATCTCAGCGCTTGGACCAAGATAAGGGCGGCCATCGGGTGTAAAGCTTTCTGGACCGTTAAAGAACGTGCGAATGCCGAGATTTTCCAGCGCAGGCATGCGCGCGAACATGCGTTCCAGTTCTGGGGCGGCGTGGTCCAGATCAAAGGGCAGTTCGTCAAACTCAAAGCTCTCCGGAATGCCACCATGACCGTAGGCCTTGCCCTGTGCCTCGAACCCGCCGATCAGCAGCTTGCCTGCGTCTTCTTTCCAGTAGGTCCGCTCTTCGAGAATATTCAGGATTGGCTGGTTGGAGGGTAAACCAGCCAACGGCTCGGTGACGATGTAGAAGTGTTCAGCCGCGTGCAGGGGCAGGGTCACGCCGTGCGCCTTGGCAAACAGATGGCTCCACATTCCGGCGGCCAGCAAAACCCTGTCTGTTCGGATTGTGCCGCGGTCTGTCACGACACCAACAACGCGGCCTTGGTGCAGTTCCAGTCTTTCCACGCAGGTGTCTTCGTAGATCTGAGCACCCTTTGCACGCGCACCTTTGGCCAAGGCCGTGGTGGTGTCCAGTGGGTTCACCTGTCCATTTGCCGGGACATAGAAAGCGGAGAGCACGTCATCACGCTCAATCCACGGCCAGTACTCCGCCAAGGCGCTTGCGTCCAAAAGTTGGCTCTCGATCCCCATGCGAAAGGCATGATCATGCGCACGCAAATTCTGCTCATGCCGAACGTCACTCAGAGCAAGGTTAATGGTGCCGTTCTGCTTGTAACCTGTGCCTTGGCCTGTTTCTTCTTCGAGTGTGCGAAAGAGCTTGGCCGTGTATTTACCCAGTTCGGTCTGGGCCGTGCTGTCCCGCAACTGACCAACAATTCCGGCAGCATGCCATGTGGTTCCGCTGGCGAGCTTCTTCCGTTCCAGCAACACAGCTTGAATCCCACGCTGGGCCAGATGGTACAGCGTCGAAGTTCCGATAATTCCGCCACCGATAATGACGACCGGTGCCGTGTCAGGAAGAGAGACCGAACCCGCCACTCTCAAAACCTCTACAACTTTGCGGTGATATATTGTCACCGATGGTTCACTTATAGTAAACCTTGTTGCAGGTTTGAGCGCTAATCAAGCAGAAATTGTTGAAACAAGTCGGCGTCAGGCGTTCCAGGAGCGGTGCAAAAGCTCCGTCGCAAGGGCTTGTAGCGCCGCTTCAGCGCCGGTGATGATGGTGGTTCGATCAAAGAGAAGGGGGTCAGCGTCCAACTGTGCGCGGATTTCACCGCCGAACCGTTGGCGTAGCTCCGTGCCGACATTGAGCTTGCGCACACGATGCTTGAGCGCCAACTGCGCCCGGTCTTCATGTCGAATACCCGAACCACCGTGCAGAACCAGAGGGACCGTCGTAACGGCTTCGATCTCGGCCAGACGTTGCCAGTCGATCTGGGCGTGATCCTTGGTTTGCAGGTGCAAATTACCAACGGAAATGGCCAAAGCATCGATGGTGGTCTCAGCGGCAAAAGTCTGCGCTTCTGCGACGGTTGTGCCTTCGCTGGGCGCGCCGTCTTCATATCCGACCTGACCCACCTCGGCCTCTACGCTCACCCCATAGCGACGCGCAGCCGTGGTCACGGCCTGGGTCAGCGCAATGTTGTCAGCCAGCGGCAAGGCGCTGCCGTCGATCATGACGCTGGAGAAACCGGCATCAATCGCCGCTTCGCACTCTTCGAGTGTTCGACCGTGGTCCAGATGCGCGACAACCGGAACAGAAGCAGTCTTGGCCAATTCCCGAAACATTTCACCCCACAGGTGCACGGGCATATTTGCTCGCGCGCCCGGGCCAGCAGACAGGATCACCGGCGCACCAGCCGCTTCACCGGCCCGAACATAGGCCCGAGAGTCTTCCCAGCCCTGGCACACAAACCCCAAGGCTGCTGCGCTGCGTTCCTCGGCTTGGGCCAGTACTTTTTTGAGCGTGACCAGCGGCATTACTTGAACTTCGCCACCATGTCCTTGATGCCCGGAATGGTTTCGACCTGATAGGCGTGAGTAGGCTGAAAGAACTGGACCAGGGAGCGCTGAGACGCGCCCGCGAGGATGGTGAAATAGTACATCTCGTAACCCGGTGCGGCGACGCAAGGATGATAGCCTTTGTCGATCTGCAGCGTGCTGCCATCAACAATATGGTAGGCCTCACCCACAGCACCGTCTTCGCGCTGGAGCAGCTGCATGCCGAAGCCGTGTCCGGGACGGAAGCGGAAGTTGTAGACCTCGTCATGGTGTGATTCGTCGGGCAGGCGATCCGTGTCATGCTTGTGCGGCGGAAAGCCGGACCAGCCGCCTGCGCCAACGGTGTAAAGCTCGGAAATCAGCAGTCTGCCGACCTTGCCGGGTGGGTTCTGACCCAGCAAGTGTTTGATCTTACGATGGGTTTTGGTGTCGTCGCTGCCGTATTGCACGGGGTCGATATGTTCCGCTCGAACGACAAACGGTTCATAGACCTCATCGAACTTTGCCCCGGCGATAAAGATTTCACAGGCATCTACCGCCGTGATTTCAGCCTTGGCCCCAACTGGCACGTATACGGCGTTTGGCTCTCCGTCCCAGACGTCTTCACCGCGCCCACCAACATCATCCGCCTGCCACTCACCGACTTGCACATGAACCGTGCCCGTAGCGGGCACGATGCAGGTTTCATAGCCTGATACTTCGCTAACGTGGCTTTCACCCGCCTGCAGCTTCACAATGTTGAAGTAGACCAGTGGGGTCACACTGTCATCGCGATCCACGATTGGGGAATTCTGGTTGTCGAAAGGGGCGATGTGCATGAGCGGATACCTTTCATGGCAAAGGCTGTTGGTTTGTTTGGGGGCTTGATCCGAATGGCGCCGCTAACCCGCGCGGATCCTTGTTGTCAGACCAATGGCAGCCCCTCGGCGAGAATCAATCGCGCAAGCGCGTTATTGCTACGCCAAGTATAGAAGGGCGACTGAGCCGGGAAAAGCAGCGAATGGAGAAATCGTCAAGGATCAGTGAGCGAAGCAAAGCTTGCACCCAAGCATTTTAAGGCGAGCTGTTACCACCAGAGCCATTGCCATTATTGCTGCCCGGACCATTGCCATTGTTGTTGTGGTTTCCACCAGCGTTATTGTTGCCGCCGCCCACACCATTGCCGTTGTTGCTGCTGTCTGATGTGCTCGACGATGTCGAGTCAGAGGAGGAACTCTCCGTTGACGTGCTGTCGGTGGAACTATCCGACGTGCTTTCCGTCGAACTATCTGTGCTGCGCTGGACGGTGCTGTCCGCGGGAGCGCTGCTGGTATCGACAACCAGTGAAGCGGCTAGAGTGAACTCATAGTTACCTGAGAACGGTTCGCCATCTGCGCCGTCTGTGACGAACTGGCCGGAGGAAACAACTCTGGCCCCATCGATCTCATAGCCAATATCGATGATCGCGCTGTACTCATCGGTATAGACCGAGGGCAGGGGGAAAATGAGCGCGCCTGTGCCCAAACCGCTGGAAGGACAGGTAACCGTCGTGTTCGATACCTGTGCCGTTCCAATTCCGCTCAGGCTGTTATTGATGGTGTACTGAGCCACGGTGCCGCTCAAGGATTGAACCCGGATGTCAACATAGGCTGTAACGCCGCGTGACGGTTCATCGGCCTTCATGAACGCCGGAACACACTCGAAACCAGTGCTGAGCATGGGCATTTCCAGTTTGAAACTGGAGTCACCGTTGTTGGCTCTGATTCCAATGGTTCCGTCATTGACGAACAGAAGCGATCCAGAATCATTGGGGTGGGTAACACCCGTGATGTCCGTGTTATTGCTCGTCGCATCCCCACCCAAAGAACCTGTACTGGCGACGTAGCTCAACGTTTGACTATTGGAACCAAGGTTGGCGGAGACAGCGCCAAAAATAGCATAGGCGTCCGCTTGCGCCGACAGGTTGAGTACAGGCGAAGCGTTTGCAGCTTGTGCCGCAAATAATCCAGCAATAATGGCGATGTTTAAACGAATCATGACAGCACTATAGCGGATGAAAAAGCCTTTCAGAACAATCTATTTAGATGTCTTCAAGACAATAACTGAGGCCGATGTCTCTCTGCGAATAGAAAAACACTAGCGTAAGACCAAAGGAGATCGACTTAAACTGATAAGCAG
>JBMTIF010000021.1:0-11690 GCA_049437045.1 Alphaproteobacteria bacterium
GGTTGCCATATGTCCCCTTGCGGGCAGCATAAATGACTTTACCGGGACCAGCCGCAGAGACGCGCGAGCCACTGGGACCAGCGAAGTCCAGCCCCTTGTGCATGCGGTATTTGCCGCTGATGGGATGCTTGCGCATACCATAGCCCGAGGATAGTCGCAGCCCATTGACGGGCTTATGGGTCGGCAAAGTGTCAAAATGCTCTTGCTTCTGGTCAAGCTCGTCCGCCATCCGCTCAACCATGAGAGCCCGGTCGAACAGGGCATTAATGTCCTGCGTTGTGCCATCAGAGGTCACAGCAAATTCTTCAACTTCGATCTCCGACTCTTCAACAGCCCCGCCCATCCCATTCCAAAGGGGGTCAGTAATGCTGTCGAGCAAAGCATCCAGATCAACCCGCATGTCATGCGTCACGCCAGTTGCCTCAATCGCTGCGTCAAGACTGGCGGTCTGTTCTTTGACCTTGATTTCAAGCTGATCAAGGATGAGGTTCTGCGCTTCGGTCAGGGATGAAATCTGCTCTTCCCGGCGCACCAGCAGCGAGTTCAGCCGTGTCGTGTCTGCTTCGCTTTGCGCCAAACGCGCTTCCAGCGATTTAAGCTGCAAGGCCCGGTTCTCAAGCTGTCCACGTGCGTCGGAAATCTCAGCTGTCAGCTCGGCATTCTTTTCGTTCAAGAGCTGTACGACACGACGACGGGCCGCGTCGGTGTCTGTCTGGCCCGTTTGAAGCGCGATTACATCGTTCTTGAGCAAAGCAATGGTTTCATCGCGCCCCTCAATCGCAGTATTCAGGCGCAGCGTCTCACGCTCTAAAGCGCGCGTTTCCTGCCGCGAGAGGGCCAGTTCCTCAGCCAGTTTATCGATCGTCTCACGCTCGATTTCCAACTCAGCATTGAGCAGGTCAGTCCGGGTCTTGTTCAATTCCAGCTCTCGGCTCAAAACGTGAACATCTTCCAACGAACGTTCACTGAGCGCGTTGGCGGTCTCAACCGGCGCTGCATCTGCTGCCGTGCCTGGAAGCACTGGTTCACTCACCAAGGCCAAGGCAGTGTTCAAGGTCGAAAGCAGACGCTCATTTTCAGCCATGAGCGTCTCAATATCCGTGTCGCGACTGTCAACAAGGATCAAACCACGCTCCATCGCCGCCAAGTCAAACAGCTCTGCTTGCTGGTTTTCAATCTGGCTGCTCATCAGATCAAGCGCGATCTGGATTTCGGCGTTGCGCTTCTGGAAATCAGCTGGACCGGCAGAACCCGCCTCTGTCCATCCAAACAGCGCTGCCGAAGCCAAGCCCAGAACTGCGACTCCAACGCCCAAAACCGCCGCAGCCTGATGCCAGCCACGGAGGAGAATCGGGCGACCGCCCGTCTGATTATCGACGAGATAACGATCCTTGAATACAGCACCCAGACCAAGACTGGTCAGAGACACTGCGGGCACCTTCAGGGCCTTCGCTTGCTTTCTTCTCTTCGCGGTTTCAGCCGTTCCATTGGCCTTTGCAGCGGCTTCCATTGCCGCTTTTGTCCGCGAGATGGCTGGATCTGACATCCAGTTAACCCCTTGCAACTTCTTGCTTTTTGCCCCTTAAAGATGAAACACCCTTTTACGCCCTTCCCCAAAAAGGCAGGTGCTTGACCCATAATAAAGGACCGAAGCTTTTCTTTATGCGAAGCCAATCACCGCACGGGTCAAGGCCTCAGATTTGATTGGTTATACCATTATGCGCGTGAAAACGGTATCCTGTTAATTGCCGAGATCATCCATAACAATCCCACAGTTGTCCCCAATCCACCCAACTGGTTTGGGAGACAAAGTTAAGCAGTGAGCTACCGACTCACTTCGCTCAAATTAAGGCGAAAACACTAGAATTATGACGACACCTAGGACGACCTTGCTGTGGCTGACGCTATTTTTTGGCGTATTTGCGGTAGTTTTAGCCGTAATTAACCCCTGGAATGCGTTTGCAGCCTTAACCGGACCTCTTTGTCTGTCGTCTTTGCTTTTTTTCATGGGGTTTGCGTTTTTGCGTCGAGGTCACCTCGTCGGGCGGTCACTTCCGCTTATGCTGTGGATAGGTATGATTGCTGGTCTAACATTACGCGCCTTTATTTTGTGGTCCTTGGAAGCCCCCTCTGCTGGGCTTGGTTTCGACCTTTTTGCGGGTCAGGCTGTGCTCAATGGTCTCAACCCTTACGCCTATACGGCGGACGAATTGCTGGGGGGCGGGTTGCGTATTGGGGAAACGGCTCTTGAGAGTGGCCGGGAGCTGGTGGCGGCCTCCCCTACCCTCGAAAACTGGCTTCGGCAGATAATCCCTGCCCAAACACAAACCGATACGCCAATGCTCGCTCTGCCGTGGCTGGTTGTGGCTCAGAGCCTCACGCCGGATCAGAGCCTTGGCTGGTTTGGCATTCTCCTGCTTAGTGACCTGGTGACGCTTGCACTGCTGTTTCTGCTGTTGCGCCGACTTCGTTATGCTTTGGGCTGGGCGCTGCTGTTCTGGCTGAACCCCATATGGCTGCTGACCGTGTTTCTACCGGGGGCACCGATGATACTGATCGGACCGCTTTTGCTGCTGGCGCTCTGGGCTTCAATTTCCGAGCGATCAGCGCTGACAGGCATCTTGCTGGCTCTCGCTACCATGATGAACGTTTGGGTGGCGGCACTCCTTCCCCTGTTGCTGCGCTCTGCAGGACGTCGTCCCGCAGCGTGGCGACGGTCCGCTTATGGATTGGTCGGCTTTGGGCTGATTGCCGGGCTGCTTTGGATCGTCCACGTCCTATTTGGCGCACCGGTGCATTGGTTCGGCGGATTGACCGCAGCGGGAGAGGCTTCAGGCACTGAAATAGGTCGGTTTTTCATTCTTGCGGATGCCGGATTGGTTGAAGGGCTTACAGTTCTGGCTACGCCTTTATGGCTGCTGGTGTTGGTCGGGCTGGGTGGCTTGCTTGCCTGGCCACCCCTGCCGGATCAGGCCCAGCGGGCGCTTCGCCTGAGTTTTACTGGCTTTGTCGCGCTGTTTCTGAGCACTCAAGAGCAACCCCAAGCCTTGCTTGCACTCATCGTGGTTTTGCCGCTGACCCGCTCGCCCGTACTGGTCCTGGCATCAGGTTTTGGCCTGCTGGTCACGGGTCTGGCCGGGCTGAATTTCACGGTCGCAGGCCTTGACCCCAATCTGATTGCGCGGCTTGCGCTCGGTATCGTGATCGGTTTGCTGTTTGTCGGCGCGTGGTTGGCATCAATTCGCCGCAATCAGGCACTCGAATAAGTGTAACGGATTTGATATGAACCGAGCAAAATCTCTCACTCATGGGCGGGCAACCTCTTGAGACTCATTGGCGTACTCCTGCTGGCGATTGGCGTCCTGCTGGTTTCATCGCTGCTGATCAATCGAACAGCAGACGAGGAGTTTGGCTTTTTCCAGCGGCTCAGAGACTACCGGATCCAAAATGATGGATAGAGCTGCCTTTGGGTTCGCTGCATTGATTGTTTTGTTTGCCCAAGCCCTGCCTGTCGGGGCGCAGGAGGACAACCTCGACACCTTGCTCGCTGACATCATCGAGACAGAGACGGCTGAGGATGCAGAAGCACCTCCCATGCCGATACAGCGCCCGGACTCAGAGCAGGATTACGAACAACTGCAGGCCGAGATCCGCATGCAGGATCAGCTCATTCAAATGGCCAGTCAGGAGCGCCCGGCTGCACCTCAGCGCGGCGAAGACTTCAAAGTCCCCGATGAAACCCCAATCCTCGAACGCGCGCGAGAAGCAGACCCGGTTTATGGGCCAGAGGGTGAGCCCTTCCCCTATCCCAACTATCGCCCGGACCAGCCACCGATCCACACCATTCTTGCCGACTCAGATGCCCCCGTGGGCAATCTGACGGTCCAGTCGGATGGCTCGCGTTCAGTAGTTGCCTCGAACGTCAAACTGCCAAGCTCTCAGCGGCTTCCACGGGTTGACCCAAATTGTCCAGCGCGCCTGCGGGCCTTGGGCGTTCAATTCACGCCTGTGCCTGATTTTCGCAAAGAGTCAGGCTGCCAGAACATTGGCGTTGTGAAGGTGACGAACTTTGGCAGCGGTGTCTCGCTCAACCCCAGCATCGACGTGACCTGTCAGGTTGCCGAAGGCATGGCGCTTTGGCTGCGTAATTCGGTCCAGTCTGAGGCCATGCGCTACTTTGGCCGCAATGTCGTCAAGCTGTCCAACACCCATGGCTATTCATGCCGGTTCAGGTCCGGTGGCAAGGTTTCGGAACACGGGTTCGCCAACGCAATCGACATCGGCACCTTCCATCTGGCCGATGGTCGAACGGTTCGCGTGCTGGATCACTGGCACGTTGACGGGACGCCGTTTGGGGTCAATGCATCGCGCTGGTTGAAGCGTCTGAACGATAGTGCCTGTGACTACTTCCAGCTTGTGCTAAACCCGCGTTCTAACAAGGCGCATGAGAACCATTTCCACTTTGACCAAGGACGATGGAAATCCTGCGACTGAGCGGAAAGAGGAAGTCATTCATGCAACGTCGCCCCATGACCACAGCTGAAGTCCACAGCGCCATTCACGCTGTGGCCGAAAACTGCCCGGTGACCGCAGCCGCGATTCAAGCTGTCGGCCTGCCAGAAACCCGCGCGCAGGATGCCGGGACCCATACCTTCCTGCGCTTGATCTGCGGACAGCAGTTGTCGGTAAAGGCGGCGGCGTCGATATGGAATCGTGTGGATGCACACTTTGACGGTGACTTCGCACCCGAACGCTTGCTGGCGCTGGACGTCGATGGGTGGCGCGCCTTGGGTCTGTCGGGGCCAAAGACGAAGTACGTCTATGGCCTTGCGACGGCTCTGGCCGATGGTTCATTTCGGCCCAATGATCTGCCCGATATGGATGATGAAAAAGCTAAGGCACACATCACAGCGCTCAAGGGCTTTGGTGCGTGGAGCGCAGAGATCTACCTGCTGTTTGCCGAAGGGCGGGGCGACATGTTCCCCGCCGATGATCTGGCCGTGCAAAAAGGCTATCAGCGCCTGTTCGGCCTCGAAGACAAGCCGGGCCCCAAAACCCTGCGCGCTCTAACCGAAAGCTGGGCACCGCACAGGGGCTCTATGGCGATTTTCCTTTGGCATTACTACGGCGCAGCCACGCTCGACGATGCCTAAGTGAGCATCGACTGAAACGCCTTGTAACTGGCTTTAGGCGTGCGAACCTGTGTTTCGTAGTCCACGTGAACAAGCCCAAAGCGCGGCCCATAACCCAGCGCCCACTCGTAGTTGTCCAGCAAAGACCAGGCGAAATACCCCTTAAGCGGCACGCCCTTGGCCTTTACGTCCAGACAAGCGCGCAAGTGGCTATCAAAGTAGTCGACCCGCTGCTGGTCATGCACCTGACCATCGCGCGCAGACACGGTATCAGCCCACGCCATTCCGTTCTCCGTCACGTAAATCGGCAGTTCACCGGTGTACTCGTCGCGCAGCCACAGTAGGATATCCGCGAGACCCTTCGGATAAACCTCCCAACCGATCTGGGTCTTGTCCAGCGGACCGGGAATGTTTTCTAGCGCCGGGAAACCCGGACCAGCGGCCGCATCCATTCGTGCGCGGGTGTAGTAGTTCACACCAAGGAAATCGATAGGCTGAGCAACGGTAGACATCTCGCTCTCCCAGCCTTTGGGCAGATATGGGGCCAGCGCCGTTGTCATGAGTTCGGGGTATTCACCCTTTACCGCGCCACCGACGTACCATTGGTTGTAGAGAGCATGCCAAATCGCTGCCGCTTCGCGGGCTTGAGGCGTGTCGTTGGCAGGTTCGGCTTTCTCGTAGTTCAGCACAATCCCCAGCTCGGCCTTCGTTGTCGAACGCAGCGCCTGAACCCCTTTTCCGTGGGCAAGCATCACGTGATGCATGGCCCGCGCTGCTGCGCGCAGGTCGCGATGCCCGGGCGCATGGATGCCCATGGCGTGGCTCAGCCAGGCAACGCACCACGGCTCGTTAATGGTGGCGATGGAAGCCAGTCGGTCACCGTATTTTTCCCCCAGCACCGAACAATAATCGGCAAAGCGGTCGGTCACGCTGGCATTCATCCAGCCACCTTCATCCGCTAGCGTACTGGGTAAATCCCAGTGATAGGCCGTCGCGAAAGGCTTCAAACCGCGCTCCAGCATGCCGTCAATCAGACGGTCGTAGAAATCCAAGCCAGTTTGGTTCAGCGCACCCTTTCCCGAAGGCATGATACGCGGCCACGCAAACGAGAAACGATAGGCGTCAAAACCTCCATCCCGAAGCAGATCCAGATCCTCCGCCCAGCGGTTATAGTGGTCACAAGCCTGAACACCGGTTTCCAGCCCCACAACATTCCCTCGCGTCGCGGCAAAAGTGTCCCAGTGACACGGCCCGCGACCGGTTTCCGGCCCTTGCCCGCCTTCGATCTGATAGGCCGCCGTGGCTGCGCCAAAAATAAAGTCCTGACCGAAGTCAGACTTTGCGAGGTTGAATTTCATGGGTTTCCTTTCTCGATCAGCACGCCACCTTCGAGGTGCAATACACGATCCATCTTTGCCGCCAGTTGTTCATTGTGGGTCGCCATAAGAACGCACAGTCCTTCCTCGCGGGTCAGCTCGACAAACAGGTCAAACACCCCGCCTGCGGTCTCCGGATCGAGGTTACCGGTCGGCTCGTCCGCCAGCAGCAGCTTGGGCCGGTTGGCGATGGCGCGAGCGATTGCGACGCGCTGTTTTTCCCCGCCTGATAGCTTTGCCGGTCGGTGGTGCAGACGATGGCCGAGATTGACACGCTCCAGCAACGCACGGGCGCGCGCCTTGGCCTCCGACGCGGAAACGCCAGCGACTGACTGCGGCAGTACAACGTTTTCCAGTGCCGTAAACTCGGGCAGCAGATGATGGAACTGGTAGATGAAACCAATGGTGCCCCGACGCAGCCGCGTCCGCTCTCGATCGCCCAAACTGGCCACCGGCTGTCCTGCGATGTCGATTTCGCCAGATGTTGGATTGTCGAGCAGGCCGCAAATCTGCAACAGCGTGGACTTACCACTGCCAGAGGTACCAACCATAGCAACCAGCTCACCGGGCATGATGGTGGCTTCACACCCTTTGAGCACCTCAAGCGCTCCGGTTGGTTGGGCGAAGGAGCGCCGGATGTCGCGCAAGCTCAGGCTCGGCACAAGGGATGGCTCAGACATAGCGAAGCACCTCCGCAGGTTCAGTTTTTGAGGCTTGCCACGCCGGATACAGCGTTGCCAGCAAGGTGATAACCAGCGCAATAGCCACCGCAAGAATGGTGTCTCCAACGCTCAAAGTAACTGTCACAGAACCAAGAAACTCCGCCGCACCAACCATCGAAGGGATCCCCGCAAAAAACGCGACAATCGCGGTAAAATTCAGCACCACGCCAAGGCCGATACCAAGCCCAAGCAAGCAGCCGAAAATCGCCAGAAACAGACCCATCCCGACAAACACACGCCCTACCGATGCCGATGTAGCGCCAATGGTGCGCAGCAAGGCAATGCCCTTGCGCTTATCGCGGACCAGCATGATCTGCGAGGCCAGAATATTGAACGCAGCCACCACCACAATCAGCGCGAGCACGAACATCAGCACGACCCGCTGGATACCCAACGTCGCAACAAACGCCTGGTTCCGGTCGCGCCAGGTGCTGATGGCAAAGCCATCGTCGTTCAGCGCTGCCTGAACCTGTCGGGCAAAGTCGTCAACACTATTGGGATCATCCAGATAGAGCTGCAGGCCGTTGTAACGTCCTTCATCAAACCCAAGAAAGGTCCGCGCGGACTCAAGCGGCAAGTACGTCTCATTACGCTCGGCAAAACCGCCAAAGATGATGTTTACCCGCACGTCGCGCCGCCGGGGCGTCCAACCGATGATCGTGGTGGTGCCGTCGGGTGAAACCAGATCGAGGGTCTGGGCCAGCAGCCCAAGGCTGGCCCGGCGCTCAGGATGCAGATTGGCGGCCACTTCGAACCCGAGCGCCACTTCGTCCCGCGCCAAATCCGCTGAGTTGGAAGCGGAATAGGCCTGGGGGTTACCGGCCAATCTTTGCTTGATGGCCGGCTCGGATAAGCCACGGAGGAAGGTCCCGCTTACAGCGCCAGAGCTTGGCAAAACAACCATCCCTTGCCCCGAAACCTCAAAGAAGACGTCACTGATCCCCGACAAACCCAGAACCCGGGCGATCCGCGCATCATCAGCGAGAAACCCCTTGGGCGGCGCTTCGGCCTGTGTGCAGCGCTCCGTAACGCCCAGGGCAATGTTGATCGGGTCGGTTTCCGGTTCACAGATTGGCGCAGGGGCTTCGGGGTTTAGTGCGGTGATAACCACGTGGGGACTGCGCCCCTGAATGGCGTCGAGCAGACTATCACGCTGACCGTTCAAAAACGCGCTGGCAATAATCAGCGCGGCCACCCCAACCGCGATCCCCAACAAGGAAAACAGCGCGGAGAGCGACAAGAACCGCCCCCCTCGCCCGGTCAGGTACTTGAAAGAAGCCTGACGCTCATAAGACCGGATCATCGCTCAGGCCTCCTTCAGCGCCAGCGCTGGCGGCACGCGAGAGGCCCGCCACGCCGGATAGACGGTTGCGATCAACGATACCAGCAGCGTCACAAGCGACACAAAGATCAATCCCCCCGGCTTCACCACGCCATTGAGTTCGTCAATCTGGTAGAATTCAGCGTTCAGCAAGGGACGGCCCAGCAGCATTTCAATGAACAGGCGAATGTCATTGAGTGACACCGACACCCACCAACCCAAGAGCAGACCCAGACCCAGTCCGATGGCCGAAACCAGTAGCCCGGCCACAAGGAATATCCGCAAGACGCCGCCGCCCTGCACACCAAATCCACGCAGGATAGCAATATCCGTGGTCCGCTCCTGCACCATCATCAACTGGCCGGATGCAATGCCAAAGGCCGCAACGATCAGGATCACAACAACAATCAGCGTCGCCGCATTGCCTTGTGCGCGAACCCACTCGTAATCGCGAAACAGGTCCGTCGCGCGATCGCTGATCAGATAGCCAAAGGGCAAAGTCTGCTGGACAATGCGGTACATCTGCCGTCGCTGGCTGAGATCATCGAGCATGATCCGAATTTCGCTGACTTCACCGGGTTGGCCCTGCCAGCTCTGGACGTCATCGATGAAGGCAACAGCGCCAGCCTGATCAGCCTCAAACAGGCCAGACGAGAAAGTTCCGGCCACCAGCAGGCCAAAGCTGCTGGCTGCTGTCGTTCCCGCGGCTCGGTCTTCTGTATTGGCCGATAGCACCAGCCGCAGTTCATCCCCCTTTACAACCCCAAGGGTCGCCGCCAGACCGCGACCAAGGAATATGGGGGAAAGCACGGTGTCGCCTGTTTCAATCCCACCGTCGGTGTCAGCAAACAAAGCTGAAAGCGCATCAAAGTCGGCTGCATCCTGCTGCGTCTGGCTTGCCTCGGCCCCAACAGTCGGGTCGAGCAAAAGGCTATTCCCTGCTGTGGTCGCTGCGGCGGTGCTGGATGCCTCGCGGTCAAACTCGGCAACCGCCTCGGCAAGGCTCGCATCGGCCAGCATCGCTTCTTCAGTCATCCCTTGCAAAGCGACACCAGCGCCCTGATTTCCGTTCAGCAACAGCCCCTGCATGACCAGAACAGGCTGGACCGAGGCAACCCCATCCGGTGGTCCCGTAAGTGCCAGTAATCCATCAGAGGCGTCAAAGGTCCGAAATCCCGGCTTGCTTGCCACCAAGTGACCGGTGCGGCTGAGCAGGCGTTCCAGAATTTCCTGACGGTAGCCCTCGAAAACAGCCATTACGACAACCAGCGTCGCGACACCGACCATGATGCCCAAGCCTGAGAGCAAAGGCACGATGGACAATCCCCGCCCTTCCCGTCGGGCTGTCAGGTACCTCAAGGCAATGTTCAGGGTCGTTCCCATGTTCTCGGCTCAGTGTTGCTTGTCTGGCTTAGCCTGCTTGGACCCTCGCAATGACGTCCGAAATCGCTACGTCCTGCTTCTCGCCGGTGCGGCGGTTCTTCAGTTCGGCCATGCCGTCCTTCAGCCCGCGAGGACCAATGGTTATGACCCAAGGCAGGCCAATCAGCTCCATATCAGCAAACTTTCCCCCTGGCCGCATGTTGCGATCGTCGAGCAGCGGGTCGAGACCGGCGGTCTGTGCCTGCGCATAGAGGTCGTCACAAGCCGCATTGCACGCTTCATCATCGACTTTCAGGTTGATAATACCGACGCCAAACGGGGCGATTTCCGTAGGCCAGATGATGCCATCATCATCATGGTTGGCTTCGATGATCCCGCCAACCAGGCGAGAAACACCAATCCCGTAGGAACCCATATGAACCGGTACATCTTTACCGTCTGCGTTTGAGACCGTCGCACCCAGCGGCTCCGAGTACTTTGTGCCGAAATAGAAGATGTGGCCGACTTCAACACCCCGAGACACGACCTTACGCTCTTCGGGTACTTCTGCGTCGAACCGCGCGGCTTCGTGGGTTTCATCGGTGCGTGCATAGGCTGAAGTCAGACGGTCAAAAGCCGCTTCGAGTTCTGCATCGCTGGTAAGGTCTTCGGTGAACGCCTTATCACCAGAAATCGCGCTATCGAAGAAAACTTCGGACTCGCCCGTTTCAGCCTGAATCAAAAATTCGTGGCTCAGATCACCACCAATCGGTCCCGTATCCGCCTGCATCGGGATGGCCGTCAGACCAAGGCGGCGGAACGTCCGCAGGTAGGAAATAAAGACCTTTTTGTACGCCAGCTCTGCTGCTTCTTTGTCTACGTCAAAGCTGTAACCGTCCTTCATCAGGAATTCCCGTCCCCGCATCACGCCAAAACGCGGGCGCACCTCGTCCCGGAACTTCCACTGAATATGGTACAGGTTCATGGGCAGGTTTTTGTAAGACTGGATATCCCGCTTGAAGATGTCGGTAATCATCTCTTCATTCGTCGGGCCGTAAAGCATGGTACGACCGTGGCGGTCTTCGAAACGAAGCATCTCAGGCCCGTAAGCGTCAAAGCGTCCGCTCTCCTGCCAAAGCTCCGCTGACTGGATCGTTGGCATGAGGACTTCATTGGCCCCTGCTCGCGCTTGTTCGTCACGGACGATGTCGGCGATCTTGGACAGGACTTTCAGACCCATCGGCAACCAGGTGTAAATCCCGGCCGCGTTCTGACGCACCATACCGGCGCGCAGCATGTAACGGTGCGAAGCAATCTGTGCTTCGGCCGGGGTGTCTTTCATGGTTGGCAGGAAATAGCGGGACCAGCGCATGTGGTTCGGCTCCAAACTAGAAATGAGGTTTATGCGGTCGTTTTAGGCCCACAGGCTCCGACCGACTAGCCTTTTGTTCGCGGTCCTGATCCCAACGTCGAAACCCGCCCACCAAGGCTCTGCTTATATGAGACAAACCAAATTTGCCCACTTACTAAGCAGGTAGTTCACAGGAAGTCACAAAAGCTTCACATTTGTGCTTGCGCCCTGCGATGCACTGAGGCATAGGAGACAGGCATCAAGCGAATGACAAGTCGCTCGACGGTCTTAAAGGACCAAGCGCTTTAATGCGCAGAGAGCGTGTCAGGTTCTGTTCATTGCTTGTGGGGAGGAAGGCAGAACCATTCCGATTGATGCACCAGAATAGAGTTTTTCAGCGCCCGTTTATCGAGCGCTAAAAAGCGC